>JASIBJ010000670.1 GCA_030045215.1 Streptosporangiaceae bacterium
GCGACAGCAACACCGTATTCGTGATCCACGGGGCCAACTGGCCCGTCGGGAAGCAGATAACCATAACCCTGGTGGGCGTGGGATCGTCGCCGATTCACCCGATCGCCGACGGCGCCGGGACGTTCAACTACGCGATCAACCAGGATCACGAGTTCTTCCGCGGCGGCCTGCCGACAGGCGTCTACACCGTGCTCATCACCGGGTCCGATGGCGCCAAGGCCGAAGCCAGGTTCATGGTCCAGCGCAGTTAGACGACGACGCTCACATCGTCGGCGTCCACCAGAGATCCTCCTGGCGCGAGCACCAGCCGGGATCGCCGAGCCGCTCCAGGTCGTCGGCGGTGATGATCCCGTTTTCGATGAGTGCGCCCACCACCACCTCGTCGGAGAGCCGCACGCCGGCTCGCACCAGCCCGCGTTCCGCGATCTTGCGGCGCAGCACCTTCAGGTGCTCACCGACCCGGGCCGACATCCTGTCCCGGACCGCGGGGTCGTTGTCGAAGCAGTCAAGCTCATGATGGGCATCCGTCACCTGCAGGGCAGCCCGCGCGATCTCGGGGGTGCGCGGCAGCGGCGAACTCCGCGCCGGATCGATCAGCCACGGCCGGCACCATAGCAGCGCGACGAGAAACAGCTTCGTGTTCGGGTCGAGATAGAGCGGCAGCAGTGTCGCCTCACCGTCGGCGGCCGCACAGCCGCCGCCGGAAGCGGTGGCGCCGTGGCCAAGGCCGGCCGCCACGACGAGTCGCAGCGGCTGGCCCTCGTCCAGCATCGCCCTCGAGCCGACCAGCACGGTGCCCTCCCGCAGGAACCAGCCCTGGGCCGGCTCCCCGGTCACGTCCATCCGGGGTAGCCGGATCCGGTAACCGTCGCCCTCGGCGTAGAGCGCATGCGTGTGGCTGATGTTAGCGATCCACGCGCCACCGCCCACCGCGCTGATGACACCGGCCCGCCTGGACAGGCCGCGCCCGGCCGGAATCACCAGGTCCGAGTCCGGCCCGCGGCCGAATACCAGTCGCGTCCCCGGCGGGATTGCCGCCACTGCCCCGGACGGAGTCGTGACATGCGCCGTCGCGGCCGTGGAGTCAGGCGTCATGTGCGATCATGCCCGTCCTGCGCGTGTCGTCTCGGTCCGGTCGGCCGCGCCTGACCGGCAATTAGGTCCGGTAGCGCGCATTTTAGGCCGGGTGGGTTCCGGGTGCATCCCGGAGTTCGGGGATGTCCTCCCGGCCCGCATGCCGGTTGACTTGCCTACTGACCAGGGCGAGGTAGTCCTGCGCCTAGGTTGCCCGCCGCTGGCTCGCTGCGGGCGACCTGGGCACACGTCCGGCGCGTCGGGTTTGGGGGGGACCTGCGGGTCTCGCGCAGGTGCGCCTCGCCCTGGGAAATATCTCCGGTCGCGCCCGCCGAGCCAAGACCTGGGCGGTTGACCGTCGACAGCGCCTGCGCGGTCCGGACCCGGCCCGGCCGTCGCCCGGCAGGAGGCAGGCCGCGGCCCGGAAGGGTCTCGTCGTCTCCACGGGAATGCCGGTGAACCGCAGACCCTGGCAGTGTTGCAACGGAAAACGTCGCACCTGCGTCTTATTCAGAAGCAATTTTACTTTCAGCTAAGCGGCGAAACAGTGATCAACTTGGCCAGGGGCGCGATCGTCATACTCGTTGCCGTGACGATCGCACTTCTGGTGGGATGCAGCACCAGCCCGAGCTCGGTCACTCACCCGAAGGCGTCGGCCGACGCCGGCAAGATGCCCAGCGGTGATCTCGGGCGTTCGCCGGACGCTGTCGTCGTTCCGGCCGCGCTCCCGCGGGTGCCGGTGATCCAATCCCGTGCCTTGTGTCGAGACATCCCGGCGCTCACCGAGCTGGAGGTCGCGCGCGCAAACAGCCTGCCGCAGAACCACATCACCTTCAGCTTTCCGGCTCGGGTGGTTGTCACAAACCCGGCGAGCGCGCGGGCGGTTGCCACGGTTCTGTGCGGGCTGCCCAGGGACACGATCATCAACTGCCCCATTGACTTGGGCATCAGCTACTGGCTGTACTTCTCCCCCGCGCGGCTGCAGCTCTCACCGGTCGAAGCTGATCCTGCAGGCTGCGCCTACATCCTCGGCCTCGGCGTCCCGGCTCGTTGGGCGCTGCCGCGATTCTGGCGAACACTCGCCACGGCGATGCATCTGCTCCGACCAGGTGAGAGTGAGGAAGCGCTCTACATACTGTTCGCTGGCCACTTGCCAGACGCCTAGTGCACCAGGCCCCTCGTAGACCAGGCACCTAGTACACCGGGCGAGGATGGTGCATCCGGACGGTCGCGCCAGCGAGAGGCGGCAACGCCCGCGCCGCGCCGGGAGTCGTCGCGCTCGCGTGGCCGGCGGTTATGCTCGTCATGCGCTTCGGCGAGATGGGCGAAGTCGGCACGGGGAGATTGATGATCATGGCTGGCGAGACGCCTGTCCCGCCCGCGCAGGGGGTTCAGGGGGACGCGGACGAGGCCGTTGCCGTCGCGGGAAGTGCTGCCCGCAACGCAGCCGGCGAGTTGCGTCACATGTCGGCCGACGGGCTGAACGAGGCGTTGCGCGCTATCGCGGCACAGCTCACGGTGCGGGCCAGCGCAGTGCTGGCCGCCAACGCGCAGGACGTGCGCGCCGCTCGCGCGCAGGGCCTCGCCGACGGTTTCGTGGACCGGCTCACCCTGGACGAATCCCG
>JASIBJ010000671.1 GCA_030045215.1 Streptosporangiaceae bacterium
GGCGGAGAGCATCACTACGCGGCGTACCTGGAGAACTACGACGGCTACGAGGTAGAGCTCGTCGCGGCGGAGTAGATCAGAACGCTGACGTCAGGACGTGCCCGTCGGTTCCTGCGCCTTGGCGCGCTCAACCGGGCGGCGCATGAAGTAGCACATCATGTTGTCGCCCATGCCGACGCCCTCGATCGGCCTGATCAGGTCGTTGATCCACACCGCGCACGCGGACCGCTCGCCGCGGTCGCTCACGATCCAGCCGTCGGCACCCATGACGTTCGCGGCGCGGAGCAGGCTGTGAACGCCCTCAAGCACGCGCGACTTCGACCCCTCGGTCACGACGCAGGCCGCGGGAGCCGGGCCGACCGTGTGCACCACGTAGATGTATCCGTACTCCCAGGCGGTCATCAGCGTCTACTCCTCGCCGCATCGGCTGGCCAGCAAGAGCGGGCATGACTGCCCGCACTTCTTAACACGCGCCGGCCGTTACTGTCACGCGCGAGGGCGGCATGTCCCTCACCAGCGGCCGGCGCCGGGAGCCGTCGCGCCATGCCAGCACGGCCGGGACGCCCGCAGTTCCACGTGTCGATCCGGTCAAGAGGGCCGTCCCATCGCCTAGTACAGTACGGGCGGGTAGCGCCCGGCGCCGCGAGCACCGGAGGGCAACAGGAGTTCCCGTGGAAACCAGGACGGAGCTTTACCCGCCGACCAAGCCCTACGACGCCGGCATGCTCGATGTCGGCGACGGTCAGTTGGTCTACTGGGAGGCGTGCGGCCACCCCGATGGCAAGCCGGCGCTGTTCGTGCACGGCGGGCCAGGCCAGGGCTGCACGCCGAACATGGGACGCGCCTTCGACCCTGACCGCTACCGGCTCGTGCTGTTCGACCAGCGCGGCTGCGGCCGCAGCACCCCGAATGCCAGCGATCCAGCCGTGGACCTGCGGACCAACACCACCGATTACCTGGTCCGTGACATGGAGCGGTTGCGGGAACACCTGGGCATTAGCCGCTGGCTACTGTGCGGCGGCTCGTGGGGCTCGACGCTGATCCTGGCCTATGCCGAGCGCCATCCGGAGCGCGTCACCGCGATCGTGATCTCTGCCGTCACGACCTCTCGCCGCTCGGAGATCGACTGGCTGTACCGGGGAGCCGGGCGGTTCTTCCCCGGCGAATGGGAGCAGTTCCGGGCCGGTGTCCCCGAACCAGACCGGGACCGGAACCTCCTGGCCGCGTACGGTCGACTGCTCGCCGATCCCGACGTGCTGGTCCGGCACGAGGCCACGCGCAAGTGGATGGCCTGGGAAGACGCGGTGCTGTCGCTGGAACCGAATGCCAGCCCGTCGTCGGAGGAGCCGCCGACCGAGGCCATGGTGGCCTTCGCCAGGCTCTGCGCGCACTACTACTCCCACGCGGCCTGGCTCGAGGAAGGCGAGCTGATCCGCCGCGCTGGCCGCCTGGCTGGCATTCCGGGTGTGCTCATCCATGGCCGCCTCGACCTGAGCTGTCCCCTGGCCACCGCCTGGGAACTGGCTCGCGCCTGGCCCGGCGCAAGGCTCATCGCCCCGGCAGACTCGGGTCACCGCGGCAGCGTGACCAAGCGGCTGCTGATGCTGGCCGCACTGGACAAGCTCGCCCTGCAGTAGCCGTTTCGGCAGGCGCACGGGTCGCGGTGCTGCCGGTGATCCGCGTACGGTGGCGAGGTGTTCTCTGCCGCGGATCTGACTGGCTACGCTCTCGCGTCGTTCGTCATCATCGTCATTCCGGGCCCGAGCGTCCTGTTCGTCGTTGGCCGTGCCCTCTCGTACGGGCGGCGCACGGCACTGGCCACGGTCTGCGGCAACTCGGTCGGCAATTACCTGGTTGCCGTGTGCGTCGCGGTCGGGGTCGGTGCGCTCGTCCAGCGGTCGGCGCAGGCATTTGTGGTGCTGAAGCTGGCCGGCGCGGCCTACCTTGTCTGGCTGGGGATTCAGGCGTTCCGGCGGCGCGGCAAGCTGGCAGACGCGTTCAGCACACCTCCGCCGCCGCGCACCCGCAAGCGGGCGGTGCGGGAGGGGTTCGTCGTTGGCGTGACCAACCCCAAGGCCCTCATTCTGTTCGGGGCTGTCCTGCCCCAGTTCGTCAACCGCTCGGCCGGGGACGTCCCGGTCCAGATGCTGGTTCTCGCGCTCGCATCGATCGGGATCGGGCTGGTCTGCGACAGCACGTGGGCGATCGCCGCAAGTCAGCTGCGGGCGTGGTTCGCCCGCTCCCCCCGCCGCTTTGCCGTTGTCGGCGGGGCCGGCGGGCTGGCCATGATCGGCGTGGGTGTCACCGTCGCCGTGACCGGCCGCAGCACCTGACCTGGACGCCGCGGTCAGTGGCCCCGGAATGCCTCCTCCAGCCACCACGAGCCGTGATCGGCGGTGACCTTCGCGTCGATCACGATCGGCCGTTCGCGCGGTCCGTCGAGCCACTCCCGGACGGGACCGAGGTCATCGGCACTCCGGACCGTCACCCCGGTGCAGCCGAACCCTGCGCCGATCGCGGCGATGTCGACGGCGGGGAAGCGCACGGTGTCCAGCGGGTAGCCGTCCGGGCCGAAATGGTGGACCTCGGCCCCGTAGGCTTCGTCGTCGTAGATCACGATCACCATCGGCAGGCCGAGCCTGACCGCGGTCTCCAGTTCGCTGACCCCCATCAGCGCGCCACCGTCGCCGAGGGCCGCGACAGTCAGCCGGTCGGGCCGGGCGATCGCCGCGCCGATCGCCGATGCCAGCCCGAGGCCGATCGACTGGTAGGCCTGCGTGAAGCAGAAGCCGTTCTGGTCGGGAACCGACAGGTACATGCTCGGGTAACCCATGAAGTTGCCGGAGTCGATCGCGACGGTCCGCTCGGCCGGCAGCATGTTGTCGAGCGCGATCGACAGCGTCCGCGGATCGATCCGCTGCCCGTCGCTCTCGTCTTCGTACGGCACGTCGCGCCAGCGAACCTCGCGGGCGATCCGGTCGCGCAGCTGCTCGGAGCGGTACCCGGTGTCGGGCCAGCCGGACGCGGCCGGCACCCGGCCGAGCTTGGCCGTCACGGCCGCCGCGGTCTGGGCGACGTCACCGACCACGCCGACGTGGATACGCCGGTTCGCGCCAACGGCGGCCTTGTCGATGTCGACCTGCGCGATAGTGGCGGTCTTCCCCAGCAAGGTGCCGTGGCGGGTGGTCCACATGTTCAGCGAGCAGCCCCAGCCGACTACCAGGTCGGCGTCGCTGATCAGCTCGGCGGCCAGCGGCGAGGCGAATCCGCCACTCACGTCGAGGTCCCATGGGTTGCCCGTGAACAGTCCCTTGGCCGCGGCCGAGGTGGCGAGCAGCGCGCCGCAGCGGTCGGCCAAGCGCTCAAGGTCCGCGCGTGCCCCGGCGGCCCGCGCCCCCCGGCCGGCGATGAACACCGG
>JASIBJ010000672.1 GCA_030045215.1 Streptosporangiaceae bacterium
TCGCCTCCGGCCTCGAGCATGGCGGTGGCCGCAACCAGGATCCGGTCGTGCCTGCCGTGTTGCGCGGCAGTCGACGGAATGGCAGGCCCTGCCTGTGGCACCGCTGGTCGCCCGCTTTCTGGAATCCGTTCTGCTTTTGCTCCGTCCCCGGAGACCCGGGCAGCCGCCTAGATGCCGAGCGACCCCGCGAGCCGGTCAAGCTGCTCGCCCGGCGCGCCGAAGAGCACCTTGTTGGACAGCCCGTTCTTGTAGTACAGGTGGGCGTCGTGTTCCCAGGTGAAGCCGATTCCGCCGTGTAGGTGGACCGTATCGACCGACGCCTCGGCATAGGCGCCTGAGAGCAGCACTCGCGCCACCGCGGCCGCGACCGGGAACCGGCCAGGGTCCTCGTCGCCAGCCCTGGCGGCGTCGCGGAGCGCGGCGTAACCGAGCTCCCAGGACTTCTGCATGTCCGCGAGCCGGTGCTTGACCGCCTGGAACGCACCGATCGGCTGCCCGAACGCGACCCGGATCTTCGCATACGCGCTCGTCATGTCGAGGCAGGTCCGCATCCCGCCGGCTGACTCGGCGCTCACCGCCAGGTTGGCCAGGTTCTGAGCGGCCGATACCGCGGCGGTACCGTCTCCGGCCAGCGCCCGCGCCGGGGTTCCGCCGAACTCGACCCTGGCCAGCGAGCGGCTGTGATCCAGCGCCGTGAGCCTGGTCCTGGTCAGCCCGGCCGCGTCGGCCGCCACCAGGTACACGGTGTCGCCCGCCGGCACCAGCAGCACGTCCGCCTCGGCGCCGTTCAGCACCGGGGACACGCTGCCCGACAAGATGGCCTCATCGCCAGTCAGGACCGCGTGGACGTGGCTGCCGAACCCGCTGGTCAGCGCCAGCGTCGCGATCAGCTCACCGTCGGCAATCTTCGGCAGCAACTCGGTCCTGGCCGGGTCGTCGTCCAGCCGCAGCAGCACCTCGCTCGCCAGCACGCCCGCGAGCAGCGGCGAGGCCACCAGGCCAGCGCCGAGCTCGGTCAGCGCGACCGACAGCGCCGACACCCCCGCTCCGGCGCCGCCGTAGGACTCGGGGATCGCGAGCCCGGCCAGGCCGAGCTGGGCCGTCATCTGCTTCCAGACGCCCTGGTCGTAGGGCTCGCCGGATTCGATCAGCTGGCGCAGCGACGTGAGCGGGCTGCGGTCGGCCACGAACCTGCGCACCGAGTCGGCGAGCGCCTGCTCGTCGTCGGTCAGTATCAGTGCCATCGGGACTCCTCGGTGTTCGTGCCGGGCCGGGCCCGCGGGCCAGCCTCGCGTGCCGGATCGCTCACGTCTGGCGCTGCGTGCCGACCCGCAGCTGATTGAACGGCGTCGCCCGGTCCACGCCGGGGTCCTTGGCCAGGCCGAGTACGCGCTCGCCGATGATGTTCCGCTGGATCTCGCTCGTGCCGCCCGCGATCGCGCTGCCGGGCGCGGCGATGATCGAGGTAGTCACCGCCCGCAGCTCCTCGGAGTCGAATCCCGCGATCTGGTCACCGAGCACGTCGGCGGCCACGTTCCCGGCGAACCTGGCCAGCTCGGACCCGGCCAGCTTGGCCACCGAGCCGCGGGCACCCGGCATCCGGCCCGCCTGCGCCTCCTGCCGCAGCAGCAGCGCGAACAGCTGCATCGCCTTGCCCCTCGCGTACAGCTCAGCCAGCTCGCGGCGTACCCCCTGGTCGCCGGTCCGGCCGAGCCCGGCGGCCAGGTCGCGCAGCGAGTCGTAGGCCAGCGGGTTCGAGCGGGACGAGCCCATCGTGCCGATCGCGATCCGCTCGTGGCGCAGCATGACGACGGCGGCGGCCCAGCCCTTGTTCTCCTCGCCGATCAGCGCGTCGGCCGGCAGCCGCACGCCGTCGAAGTAGACCTCGTTGAACGGGGAGTGACCGGTCGCCACTTTCAGCGGCCTGACCGTGACGCCGGGCGCGTGCATGTCGACGATGAACATGCTGATGCCCTCGTGCTTGGGCTTGCTCGGGTCGGTCCTGGCCAGGATCGCGCCGTAGTCGCTGTACTGGGCGCCCGACGTCCACACCTTCTGCCCGTTCATCACCCACTCGTCGCCGTCGCGAACGGCGGTGGTCTGCAGGCTGGCCACGTCGGAGCCGGCGCCGGGCTCGGAGAACAGCTGGCACCAGATCTCCTCTCCGCGCAGCATCCCCGGCAGGTACCGCTTCTTCTGCTCCTCCGATCCCACCTCCAGGATCGTGTTCCCCGGCATCGACAGGCCGATGAAGAACGCACCGGTCGGCAGGTCGTAATCGCGCGACTCCTGGCTCCAGATAATCTGCTCCGCAGCCGTCAGCCCCTGCCCGCCGTACTCCTTCGGCCAGGTGATGCCGGCGAAACCCGCGTCGTACAGCTTGGCCTGGAACGCCTTCTGCTCGGCGAGCACGGCCGCCTGACCCCTGGTCTCGGTTTCGGCTTCGTCGTCGGACGCCCGGCGCGGCGCGTTTGCCTCAAGCCACGCCCGCGCCCGCGCGCGAAAGTCCTCGCTCATCGGCGCACCTCTCCTCGGTCCCGCATTCCCCGCCCGGGCCGGAAAACTGAAATCAGTTATACTTCTTGCCTGGGTCCGAGCGAAACACGGGGCCAGATCCCATGTCAACCTAGAGCGTACGGATCCGCCGCGTATCGCGAGCCGCCGTGCCCGAAGGGACCCGATAGATGCAGGTAACCGGGACGCTGCAGCGCGAGGCCTGGGAACGGGCAAAGTTCCCGCCGGTCGAGAACGTCGCGGCTGGCGTCTGGTCCGTGCCGGTTCCGATCATCGGCAATCCGCTGCGGTACGTGCTCAGCTACCTGATCGAGCACGATGACGGCTTCGTGATGATCGACCCCGGCTGGAACCACCCGGATAGCTGGCGGGCCCTCACCGGCGGCATGGCGCAGTGCGAGATCCCGCTGAGCGCGGTCACCGCGGTGCTGGTCACGCACGTGCACCCCGATCATCACGGCCAGTCGGGGAAGGTCCGCGAGCAGTCGGGCGCGTGGGTGGGCATGCACCCGGCCGAGGACGCCTTCCTTGAACGGCGGGGCAACCAGGATCTCATGCGCGACGGAATCCAGATGTACCTGCGCTGGTGCGGAGCTCCGCCGAGCCACCTCGAGGAACTGGTCGCGAGCAGGCAGCATGTCGGGCAGATGGCGCCAATGGTCCGCGCGGAACGGCTGATCGAGCACGGAGACCTGATCGACGCGCCCGGGCTGCGTCTGCGGGCCGTGTGGACACCAGGGCATACTCCCGGTCACCTGTGCTTCTACGACGAGGCCCGCGATCTCTTGCTGACCGGCGACCACATCCTGCCGCGCATCACGCCCAACATCTCCTCCTACGACTTGGCGTCCAACCCGCTCGACGACTACCTGAACTCGCTGGTCAAGCTGGGCGGCATTCAGCCTCGCGAGGTGCTGCCCGCGCACGAGTACCGGTTCACTGATCTCGACTCGCGGCTGGCGGATCTGGCCGAGCACCACCGGGAACGGCTGGCCGAGACGATGGACATCGTCGCCGGACACGCCCGTGCTGGCCACGACCCGGCCGGCCTGGCCGCATGGCAGATCGCGATCGGCGTGACCTGGTCGCGGGCCTGGGCGGATCTGGCGTCGTTCCAGCGGCAGGCCGCGATCGGCGAGGTGCTCTCGCACCTGCGCCAACTCCAGTCTCGCGGCCTGGTCACGCAGGTCGACGTCGACGGCATCGGCCTGTGGACCGCAGCGGCCGCATGACAACCCCTTCCACCGAGATGTGGATTCGGGCGTCCGTCAGGCACGCAGGCCTGGTCATCTACGTTCCTTAGGCCCGCCCGGCCCGCGTGCCGCCAGCGTCGGGCATGCTGGGCCGGTGACTGCGATCAACATCAGCGCGGGGGACGTCGCGCTGCGGTACGAGACGGACGCCGATGGCCGGCTTCGGCAGATCGGGTTCCGGCCTGTGGTGGCGGGCGGCCCCGGCATCGAGCGCGCCTCGTTCCCGCCTGAAGCGTTTCCGCTCGCCTATCCGGTCTGGGGCGAGGAAACGGGCGCGACGCCGGCGCTGCGCCTTTCGAGCCACGACGGCCGCGCCGGGTGCTACCTCACGCTTGATGGATATGAGGGGAACGAAGCCGGGCACCGGATCACGCTGACCGACCGGCTGGCCGCGCTCGAGGTGACGTTGTGCCTGCGCACCTGGGATGACGAGCAGGTGATTGAGCAGTGGACCGAGGTACGGCACAGTCAGCCCGGCCCGGTGACCCTGCATGAGGCGGCCGCGGCGGCGCCGGCCGTGCACGCGCCTGACCCGTGGCTCACCAGGTACGCCGGCGACTGGGCCACCGAGTGGCTGCCGGTGAGCGGGCAGCTGCCGCTCGGCACCTCGGTCGCGCAGTCGTTCGGCGCCGTGCAACCGCATCTGCAGGCGGCGCCGTTCTTCCTGCTGGCGCCGGAGGGGCGGGCCGCCGAGACCGAGGGCAGCGTGCTCGCGGGCGCGCTGGCCTGGGGCGGCGGAATCATGCTCGCGTTCGGACGTGGTGCTTACCAGCCCGATCTGGTCCGTCTTTGGTGCGGCGCCAACCCTGGCATGGGCGGTTACCGGCTTGACCCTGGTGCGCTGTTCGAGACCCCGCACATGATCTGGGCCTGGTCAGCCGAAGGATGCAGGCCGCTGACGCACCGGCTGCACCGGTGGGTGCGCAAGCACGCCGTGCGGGACGGCCACCGGGTCCGCGCCACCGTGTTCAACACCTGGGAGGCCGCCGCCTTCGACTTCGACCAGGCCCGCCTGACCGCGATGATGGCGAACGCGGCCGACCTCGGCGCGGAGTTGTTCTTGCTCGACGACGGCTGGTTCGGCACGGAGTTCCCGCGCGATGACGACGACGCCGGGCTCGGCGACTGGCAGGCCGACCCGGCTAAGCTGCCCGACGGGATCGGCGGGCTGACTGCGGCCGCGCAGGAGCACGGGCTGCGCTTCGGCTTGTGGATAGAGCCGGAGATGGTGAACCCGTCCTCCCTGCTGTATGGCGATCACCCCGACTGGGTCACGGGCGAGCCGGACCGGCCGCGGCGTGAGGAGCGTAATCAGCTCGTCCTCGACTTGTGTCAGCCCGACGTGCGCTCGTTCGTGACTGGCGTCGTCGACTTCGTGCTGACCGGCAATCCGGGCGTCAGCTACCTGAAATGGGACGCGAACCGCGACATCTCCGAGCCGGGCTCGGCCGCGCTCGCGGCCGACCGCCA
>JASIBJ010000673.1 GCA_030045215.1 Streptosporangiaceae bacterium
CCTCTTATCGCGCGACGGCGTCCCCTGGCGGCTGCAGCTCCGGGTACAGGTCAAAGCACTTCGTGATTGTCTCGACGGACTCCGCGGTTGCCGCAAGACGAGCGAGAATGTCGAGTGACGCGTCGAGTTCCTCGTGCGGTTGATCGAGGGGATCCACCTTGATTCGGTCGCACCAGTACCAGCCGGCGACCTCGACCTTGTTGATGGCGGCGACGTCATTAATCAGACTGCCTCGCAATTCATCCCATCCCCAGAGCTCTCCGTTGCCGTACAGACTCGGCAGCGAACCACCGCCACGGCATTGGTTCCACCCGGTGAGGCCATTTTGGAAGTCGTCACCGGTCAGGTCGCTTCGTCCGATCTGGGGGTCCGTGAGCCGCCAGCTGTCGCCGTCCCAGTACTCGACCACCCAGTGGTCGATCCACCCTCGTGCCTCGAAGTAACCAGCGAAGCCGCACCGCACGCGGGCTGGCGTACCCGCGGCGCGCAGCAAGGCGCAATGCAACAGCGCGAAGTGGTAGCAGAAGCCAACCATTCTCCGCTCGGCGGGCCGTTTGAGGTCGAGGGGGCTCGGGTCGAGGCTGATCACGTTGTCCAAGATCGTTTCGACACCAACGGCCTCCATATGCGACATGCGGTCGGCCGAGAAATCCAGGCCCCGGCTCTTCGCCACGAAATTGTGGATCAGCAGTCCTCGCACGATTGTTCCGAGCGCGTCGGTGTCGGCCGGGAGATCTAGCGCGACTTCTCTGTAGCGTCCGAGGTCGGAGGTCGGGCTGGGCTGCCGATAGAAATCGGTAATATCGCTCATGAATGGCAAAATACATCCATTACTGACACTGCGGCGACGCGATCGGCTGTTCGCTGTTCTTCTGCCCGAGCCGCGTCGTCCCGTCAAGCAGTTCCCTGCCGATGTCCAGGTGACCGCAATGCCGCGCGATCTCCTCAATCACGTGCAAGACAATCCATCGCACGTTCGGCGGCTCCGCAACCTCCGGGTCGCCGTGCTTGCCACGGGGGGCCGCCGACAGCGGCGTTACCGCCAGGATCGCGTCCGAGCGAGCCGAGATCTCGCGGAACTCGGCGATGATGTCCGCGGACGACCAGTCCGTGACGAACGGCGCCATCGGATCGTACGGCTCGACGTCTGCGTCAGCGGGAGGTGAAGTGTCCTCGCCAGCCACGACTCCGATGAACCAGTGGAAATGCGCACCGCTCAGATGCTCCACGAGCCCGGCCGGCGTCCAGCCCGACGGCACGACCGACCGGTGCCATGCACCTTCGTCCAGGCCTGCCACAATATCCAGGGCCTTCGCGCGCTGCGAGGCCAGAAAGTGCAGCAGCATCTGATCCTCGGCAGGGTGGCAAACGGTCACGCGGTCTTGAGCTCCGGGTTCGGCCATGTCCAGTTCCTCCCAGTCTCGGTGGATCGGCTGTCTGACCCCTCAGAGGTGCAACGATCTGGCCGACCCAGAAGGACACCGCCCGGCGCGTCAGCCGACTCGCTCTGGTCGATTCGCCTGTTCTGAAGAAAATGACACAACAGTGAGACGAGCGCCAGGACAAAGTCACGAGACATAATGCATCATCGCTGGTCACGAGCGCGGGTGTGGACAACTCTTTTCAGAACCTATAAGGCCCTCCTTAACCGCGCGTCCCAGCTGGCCGACTAGTCAGTGATCGTGACTGATGATGCGACGCTAGGACAGAGACCACCAGGGAGCCTTGCCCTCCTGAGCCGCGGAGATAGGAGATACCAGTGCCGGGCGGCGCGTAGCCCATCCGCTCCAGGCTCGGCTGGGTCCCCGCCGGAGCGGCAGACAGCAGCGGTTGGAAACGTCAAGTGCGACCCTGCCTAGCCCTTCGATGCGAGCGCGCTTGCAGTGATGGCTCGTGCGAGCAAGCGGCGCCCCTACATGGACGGGTTCGTGGTGGGGTGGTCGTTGGTGCTGGTTAGTTTGGCGCGGATCTGGTCGGCGTCGGGGTGCTGCAGGGGTCACCGGCGAACTCAGCGATCGTCCAGCCGTTCTTCCGCTCCGTCCGGGACAACAGCCCGAGCAGGTACGCCCGCGCCCGCTTGCGCGAGCACGCCTGCGCGACCGCCCGGCGATCCGCGCGAATACGTCATCGAACCCCGCCCGCCACGCCGCAAGGTCTAACCTGGGCGGCAAGGCCACCGCATCATCTTGTGGGTCCAACACATCCCGGAAGATCCCGCGGCGGCCGCTTCATGTCACGTCGCCAGACCGAGCCGGCACGGTCTGCACCGTGCCCCCCGAGTGCTGCACTCCGTGACCAAGACCGGCACGGTTAGGGTGCTTGGCTTCCCGGCAGGCCCGGTTACGGCAAGGGTCACGCACGCCGGATGCGTGACGAAGATGCCGCCCACGTAGAGCGTGTAGCGTCTGCCGCAAGCCGGCATGCGCACCCGCCGAGTCAGCGCCGCGCCGCCATAACCCAACCGAGCCGAGGCAGGACTCACGACGCTGACGGTCCGGTACGGCAGCGCGCTTGATGCCACGGAAAGGGCAGCCTTCCAGGCCAGGTAACGATGCCCGTCCTGTTTCCACACCGGCAGCGTGTCGTAGGCATTGGAATCCCCTATGAAGCCATCGACGCCGTTGACCAGGAGCGCGGGCGCGGTGTCGATGCCCTGCTGTCCTGCCGAATCGTGACAGGTCAGTATGGCCAGCGTGGCTGCTGTGGGCATCCGGGCAGGACTTCCGCCTGTGCACGCGCCGAGCATCAGCCCAACGATCGTGAGCAGGCTCAGCCGACAGGCTAAGCGGTGCTGTGGCCTCACGGAGTCCATCATCGTGCGCCACGCCGCAGGCGACAATGTGCGCACGTGGCCCGTGCCCGTCATGGTCACGTCTGTCGTCCTTGCAGCCGCAAAGATCCTGGAAGAGCGGCCGCGATCTGGACACAAGGACGCCGACGAAGTGATACAGGCATCGAGCTGGCTGATCCTTGAGCATTTAGATCGGCAGGGTGTCCCGCCGAGCGCGGCCCGGCGCAAGCCGGGCCAGCACTGCCGCCTTGACCTGAGTGCGGCTCAATCCAGTAGCGCGGCGGCTCCGGGCATGTCCTGTCCCCGGCACATGCCTGACGCCCCAGTCCCATAGATGGCTTACAGATGCCACCGGGCAACAGGCTGCGGCTGTAGTACTAGGTGGTGACCGCGGCCGGGGGGCGGGACAGATCAGGAAGGACCACCGGGTCGATCGTCGATCCGGGAACTGGCCGATAGTAATCGGGTGGACCGGCGGACGGTGCGGCAGGCGCTGCAGCCGGCGGTGCCGCCCCCGAGGAAGGCGTACTCGCAACGGCCGCGGCCGTCGGTTCGGGCGCTGGCGGCGGTGTAGCTGATGTGGCCGCCGACTTGCGAACAGTACCCGCGGAGACCTCGCCATCCGTCTTGCATTCCGACCTTGCCGGCACGCCAACCCAGAGCTCCTTGTCAACAGCCAACCCGAGCCAGGCTCGGCGTCATCGCCCGAGCGGCCCGGCACGGCTAAACCAGCGAGCTCGACAAGGTGCGTGAGCGCCTTCTCCTACATCGGCGCGGTGGTCCGGGCCAGGCCGCCAGCAACAGCGGGACTTATGCCTTCAACGGATCCACATGGCTCGATCACCGATCGCGCCGTCTAGCGCGGACCAGGAGCAGCCGATCAATCCAGCGCATCGGCACGCACGGGAACGCAGCAAGCCCTTCGCCAGCCTGACTGTGCGCGAGACGCCGGTTACCCTGCGTGCAAACCGCTTTTACCTGAGCCGTGACCTCGCACCAGAAAAAACCGCCAGGCGCAAGGCAGCACCCGCCTCAGACGACACGCAAGGCCACACAACCGCGACCCGCTCGCGCTTTCCCACGTCGGCGACACTCGCCAGACTTCCGGCGAGCTTTACCAGGCTCGGGAGGTCTGGCAGCAGGCGCTGACGATCCTCGGCGACCTGCAGCACCCCTCCGCAGAAATACTCCGCGAAAAGTCCGCGCCAAACTCAGACAGGCTGACTCTTCCCCGATGCGCAGCCCGGCTTAACCATGAGCGTGTGAGCCACGGGACGCAGATCCCCCATGTCTGTGTTCGCTGAGCGCTCCTTGCTGGCCAGCTGAGATCCGA
>JASIBJ010000674.1 GCA_030045215.1 Streptosporangiaceae bacterium
TCACGGTCGGGCGCCTTCCCCGTGATTCTGCGGGACTGCGGTCACTGCAGCAGCAGGCCGACAGCGTCGCCAGGGAACTGGTCGGGCAGCCGCAGCCAGCCCGCTTCCTGCCAGGCAGCCGTCACGTCTGCGCGACCGGCCGGTTCGCGGTCCGCTGGACCACCAGTGCCCTGCACGTCTGGGAGCAACCGGCCCCGTCGATCGACCCCGAAGCGGCACGGATCGAGCTGTGCCGTCGCCACGTGCACGCCTTTGGCCCGACGACACCCGCCGCCTTCGCCTGGTGGGCCGGCGTGCCGTCGCGAGACGCGAAGTACAGCTTTGACGTGCTCGCACCTGACCTGATGCCCGTCGATTACGACGGCCACCAGTCATGGATCCTGGCCGCTGACGAAGACGCCATGGTGACCGCCGAACCGATGCACGGCGTACGCTTTCTCGTGGCATCTGACCTGCGCATCTTCGGACAGGACCGGAACGGGCTCTTCGTCGGCCCCGGCCTGCGCCGCCTCACCGGCGTGCACGACACCTTCCACCCAGGCGGGCTACTCATCGACGGAACCATCGCGGGAGCCTGGGGGCGGCGCGGCGGCCGGGTCAGCGTGAAGACTGCCGCGCCGCTTGCGGAATCTGTCCGGCGCGCCATCCGCGACGAGGCCGAGAGCATGCCGATACCACACGCAGCTGTCAGCGTGTCCCTAGCCGAGCACTAACCACGGTGAACAGTGACCTGGTCGGCTCGGCTATCAGCGTCTGGCGAAGGCAATGCGGGGGCCCGAGCCATCCTCAATCATCTTCGAATCGCCCGAGGCCGCGATCGCGCCGGGTTGGGCTCATGTGGCGGCGCCCTAGCCCGCCCCGCCGATAGCAGAGCGTGGTCGCAGATCCGGTGGCAGCCGCGCGACGAGCCGCCGATGTGCGTGGTTACTCAAGGGCCGCTGGCCAGGCGGCCTCGGCTGGGGAGCTGGTGGCAGGCGCCTGCCCGCTGATCAGCCGGCGTAGCTGTTCGAGGCTGGTCGTGATGGCGTCCTTTTGCCGGTTCAGCTCGTCGACCTCGCGCTGGGCGGCGGCCCGGTGCCGTTCGAGCTCGGTCTTGGTGTCGGCCATCAGCTGATCGGCCTGCGCCTTGGCCTCGGCGGCCTGATTCTTGGCCTGGGCCTTGGCCTGCGCGACGACCTGGTCGGCGTTCTTTTGGGCGTTGGACACCAGCTGCCGGGCGTGCTGCTCTGCCTCCCGCCGCGTGTGGTCGGCCTGCGCGCTGGCCTGGGCGGCCCGCTCCTCAGCCGTGGCCGCCCGTCGCTCGGCCTCGGTGACCAGCTTCTGCGTCGCCGCCTGCGCCGCCGCCAGCCGCTCCGCCTCCTGCCGCTCGCCCTCCTCCCGCCGGGAGGCGAGGGCGACCTCCAGCTCGGCCTCCGCCAGCGCCCGCTGCGCCTCGCTCTCCTCCCAGTTCCGCTGCGCCTGCCGTTTCGACGTCGTCAAAATCTCGTCGCCCGCCCGCTTCGCGGACGCCTTCAGCTCTGCCACCTCGCGCTTGGTGGCCGTGCGGACCATGGCAATCTCCCGCTCCGCCGCCGCCCGCTTCTCCGCCACCTCCTGGTCGGCCATCGCCCGCAGCTTCGCGGCCTCCCGCTCGGCCGTGGACGTCAGCTTCCCGGCCTGCCGCAGCGCGGACCTCAGTTCGCCGGTCTCCCGGCGAGCCGACGTTCGGATCGCCTCCGCCTCCCGCTCGGCCGACGTTCGGATCGCGTCCGCGTCCCGCTCCGCCGACCCGCGCAGATCATCGGTCTCGCGCCTGGCGGCCGCCCGCAGCTCCGCGGCCTCGTTCTGCGCCGCGGCCCGCAACTCGGCGGCATCCGCTGTCGCTGCCGCCTGCAGCTCGTCCGCCGCCGAGCGGGACTCTTGAACGATCCTTGTGACCTGATCCTCGGCGAGGCGCAGCAGCTGCTCGATCTGGGAACCAGGCCGGGCATAACCTGGGTCCTCCCGGTCCCACAGCTGGCGGGCTTGGGTTTCGACCTGCCTGATGTGCTCATCAGCCTGATGCCGGTCGTAGCCGGAGACCGGCACGTTGAACGGCCGCGAGGATCCCTGCCCGGAGACACGACCGGCATGGGCAACTATCCCGGGATCCATACCCTCAGCCCCTCAATCACCCGGCGCGGCAGGCGGAACCTCAACTAATGCCCCAGTATGCCGCGAGCCAGCTGCCCTGCCCGCGCGAACCGGAGAGTTCAAACAATCCCCGTCCGCCCTGTCATGCGCCACAGGACCGTCGTCGGGCCGGGGCGCGGTCGCGTGGACTGACTGCCGAAGCGAGCGGTGGAGTTCGCAGCGAGGTGCAGGCATCCCGCGCAATCCGGCTAGTCGCAGGGGTGATGCAGGAAGCGGTAGTAGTCGTTCTCGATGAAATCCGGCCGGCCGAACAACGGGTCGTAGTAGCTGCTGGGTCTCTTCACTCGCCGCGCCCTGCGGCGGGTGAAAAACGCGCGGGCACTGCGCGTGCGCCGGCAGTGGTCGTCGTCCGCAAGCGCCGGAGTACCGGACAGTGGAACCTCGGCGTGTTCACGAATATCGGCGACCACGCTCATCACGGGCGTGGTTGATGGCATGGCGTGACTCCTTAGGTTGTGCGGCCCGCACGGGCGCCGAAGTCCGGCATCTGGCTAACCGCTCGGCTGGGCTTACATCCACGATCACCGCCAGCTAGCGCCTTCACCACACGCGATGACTCACGTAGTGGCTCACGCAACGACCCACATGAATGTGCCGGCCAGAAATTAATGGGCTGGCTGCTGTACCGGGGTCTGCGTAAGCTTTGGGCACGTTCCGGCAGCAGGGGCGATTCGGCGCGGGTGGGCGCGAGAGGCATTGGGGCGGTGACGGAGCAGCATGGGCCCGAGTTCGCGGAGCTGCTGCGGCGGCTGCGGGGACAGGCCGGGCTAACTCAGGAGGAGCTGGCGGAAGCGGCGAGACTGAGCCCCCGATCGGTCAGTGACCTGGAACGCGGAGTTCACCGCAGCGCTCACAAGGACACGGCGCAGCTGCTGGCCGATGCGCTGGGCCTGGCTGAGCCGACCCGTGCGCAGTTTGTGGCGGCTGCGCGCGGCAGAGGGTCGACTGCGCCGATTGCCGTGGCGCGAGGACTCAAACCAGGCACTGCCGCTGCGGCTGCCACCAGGACCTTGCCGCGGGCTAGCGCCAGCTTCACCGGCCGCGAGCGAGAAGTGGCGCGGCTGCTCGATGCGCTGACTCCTAAGGCTTCGCAGGGCGTCGTGCTCGGCATCCACGCGATCGATGGAATGGCCGGAATCGGCAAGACCACGTTGGCGGTGCACACCGCCCACCGGCTGGCCGAGAGCTTCCCGGACGGGCAGTTCTTCCTGCCCCTGCACGCCCATACCCCCGGGCAGCGGCCGGTCGACCCGGCCGATGCGCTGGCCAGCCTGTTGCTGACCGCTGGACTCGGCGCGCATGAGATCCCGCCCGGCCTGGAAGCCCGGGCCGCCCGTTGGCGCGATCACATCGCGGACAAGCGCATCTTGCTGCTGCTCGACGACGCGGCCGGGCACGAGCAGGTCCGTCCGCTGTTGCCCGGCACCGCCGGGAGTCTGGTGCTGATCACGAGCCGCCGCCGACTCGCGGCGCTCGAGGATGCCGCTCAAATCAGTCTGGACACCTTGTCACCGGACGATGCCGGAATCCTGCTGGCCCGGCTGGCGGCCCGGCCGTCGCTCGGCTCGGAAAACCCCGCGCTCGGCGAGATCACCCGGCTGTGCGGATACCTGCCGCTTGCCATCGGCATGCTCGCTAGCCAGCTTCGCAATCACCCTGCTCGGACGGCCGCCGATCTAGCTGCCGAACTGGCGGAGGCCCGAGACCGCTTGGCCCTCATGTATGCCGAGAACCTGTCGGTAGGCGCGGCCTTTGACCTGTCTTACGCCGACCTGAATCCCGGTCAGCAGCGCATGTTCCGTCGGCTCGGCCTTGTCCCGGGCTCGAGCCTAGACGCTTACGCGGCGGCCGCGCTCGACGGAAGAGACCTGGCCACTGCACGGCGTTGCCTCGATGAGCTCTATGACCAGCACCTCATCACCGAACCCACGCTAGGCCGGTACGAACTGCACGATTTGATTCGCGAGCACGCTCGTGCGCTTGCGGCCGGCGACGAAGCAGAATCGGACGAGGCGAGCGGCCGGCTATTGGATTACTACCTGCACGCCACCCTCGCTGCTGGCCGACATTTCACCCCTTGGGCCACCGCGTACCGCCGCCCACCGCCCAGCCGGCCCCCGACCGACGCGCCGGACTTGTCGGGCATCGACGAGGCGGCGGACTGGCTGGAAGCCGAACGGGCGAACCTCGATGCTGCCACTGATCACGCCGTCAGCCACCGGCGACCCGCTCACGCGGTCGCCATAGCTGCGGCCATGAGCGGATTCCTTTCCGTGCGCGGTTACGTCGATCAGTCCGCCGAGTTCCAGCGCAGAGCCCTAACCGCGGCGCACCAGGTCGGTGACCGGCTAGGTGAGGCGGGAGCACTCGCCGATCTCGGCCAGCTGCAGCAGGCTGTCAGCGACTATCCGGCCGCTGCAGCCAGCCTCGCCGAGGCTGTCGCGATGTTCGGTGACATCGGTGACGCGCCCGGCCAGGCCTACGCTCTCAACGACCTGGGTTTCGTGCAGGTGCTGACCGGCGACTACCGCGCCGCCGAGGCCAGCCACCAGCGGGCCCTGGAGATAGCCCGTCTTGCCGGCGCGCGCCCGCAGGAGTGCATCGCCCTCTCGAACCTCGGCCTGGTCCAGCAGCTGACGGGGGATCATTCAGCCGCTGCGGCCAACCTGCAACTAGCACTGGCGATGTCAGACGGGCTCGACAACCTGCTCATACGGCCTTTCATCCTCAATGGTCTGGGTGTCGTTCAGCAAGAGATCGGCGACTACCAAGCCGCCACCGCGAGCCAGCAGCAATCGCTGATGCTGTTCCGCGAGATCCGACACCTGATGGGCCAGGCGTATGTCCTGAACGACGTGGGCCTCGTACACCAAGAGACCGGGGACTATGCGACCGCCGCCGCCAACCACCAGCAGGCGCTGGTGTGGTTTAGCGAGCTTGGGAACCGACTCGGCCAGGCGGAGGCACTGAACCGCCTCGGCGAGCTAGCATTGCGGACTTCGGCAACCAGCCAGAGCCACGACTTGCACACGCAAGCGCTGAGCATCGCCCGCGACGTCGGCGCGGCATTCGAGGAAGCACGGGCTCTCGAAGGACTTGGCCGCAGCCACTTGCAGAACGGCGACCGCGACCAAGCCGCCGCGCACCTACGGCAAGCGCTCGCGATCTACGAGCGCCTTGGCGTCCCCGGCGCGCACCGGGTCCAGCAGACTCTCAAGGACGACCGTCACCTGCGAGGTGGATGACAGGCTCGGGATCTTCCGGCCAGCGTTGTCCGCGCGCCGCCATCCGGCGAGCCTACGAGCTACCGGCGCTCGGCAACTACGAGGGTTGCCGGGCCGGTCAGCGGCCGACTCCCGATCATCTCCCATCCGGTGGCGGCCAGCATGTCGCCTATCTCGTCCTCGCTATAGACATCGCCTTCCCCGCTGGCCAGCAGGAATTCCCCGGCCATGAGGGCGGCGAAGACCGGCTGAGTGTGGGTGGGATTGGTCCAGAAGTCCACGAGCAACAACGGTGCCCTGGGCGGCGCGATGGCGTGCACGCGCTCCAGGAGATCTCTGTTGTGCTCCGGTGACAAGAGGTGGACCACGTTGGCCAGCAAGAACGCGTCATAGTCCGCAGGAAGCTGGTCTCGGAGCAAGTCCCCCTCGTAGAACCGGACACGGCCGTCGGACGCTTGGGTCTTGAGCTTTCCCCTGGCTAGGGCCACCACGGCCGGAAGATCGAACAAGCCACACTCAATTTCGGGGTGGCGGTCGAGGATGCGGACGAGGAACGAACCGGTTCCCCCGCCGAGGTCGAGAAGTCGTCGATGCTGGCCGAATTCGTAACTCGCAGCCAGCACGGCAGCGGAGCCTGCGGTCACGGACTCGACCGATTCCGACAGGGCCCGCTGCGCTTCAGCATCCAGCTGGGTCATGAAGCCCGTGGCTCCGCCCGCCCGGATGGCGTCGGTGAGCCCGGCCCAGTACCGGTAGCTTCGATCCGCATAGCGAAGCGCCGGACGGTGGTCGCTGGGACCGCAGCCGCTCAGGAACGCGGCGGCCGCCGGACTGTTCCGGTACAGGGATCCATCTCGTTCCAGCAGGCCGAGCGCCACCATGGCGTCGGCGCAGATTCGGGCGGTGCGCAGGGGATCGCGATCCGCGCCGCCAAAGCCTCGAGGCCGAGCCCGTCGTCGCCAAGAGCCTCGAACACCCCGACATCGACGGCAGCTATGAGGTATCTCGTGGCCCTGTAAGAGGTCCCTAGCTGCGTGATCAACTCAGGGCTTGCTGTCGGATGGGCGGCCACGTCCGGCAGGTTTGCGATCATCTTGGTTCTCCTTGATTCCGTTGGCCGAGCCACGTTCATGCTTTGGGTGGGGGCAGGATCTGGATGCCGTGCGCGGCCGCCAGCTGGGTGAGGCGGGCCGGATCGGGCGGGACGGGCTCGGGCAGCCGAAGGGCCTGAGCCGGCTCGCTCGCAGCGGCGACGAACTGGTCAAACCCGCCGGGGGACACGACGATGATGATCCGTCCAGGACCGGCGCGGCTAACGGTGAAGCCGTGCGGGATCGCGCGCGGCATGAAGACAAGCGAGCCGGGCCCGGCCCGCCACGCCTGGTCGCCGCAGAACCCCTCAAGCTGACCGTCGAGGACCAGCAGCGCCTCGTCGCTTGCCTGGTGAATGTGGGGCGGCGGCGCGAATCCGGCAGGCATCCGGTGATCGACGATGCTGAGCCGACCCTGAGTGTCGTCGTTGCCGACCTTATTGATCGTCAGGGTGTTCAAGAACCAGAATGCCTGCCCTTCATCGGCTGCCACGACGAAGCCGCCGGGCTTGAGTTTGGTGTCAGAATTCGTTGCCTGATCCTGGCTGTACATGGCTGGATCCCTTCGCGGGCGGCGCTGACAGGTCCCAGCGCCGACGTTTCCCGGTGGCACCGTTCAGGTAACGGCCCGGCTTTCACACGAGGATCAGCGGAGGATGTTGAAGTCCGGTTGGCATCGTGTTGAAGGAGCGAGCCGACGGCTACGCCGGGTCGCGGCGGGGTTGGTCGGCCAGTCCGGCTAGTGCGGCCCGGGTCTGGTCGGCCAGCGCCGTCGCCCGCTGGCGCTGATAAATGTCCAGCGCGGCTCGCAGGCGGGCGGCGGCCTGGCCTGGGGCGCCGGCGAGCCGCTCGACCTCGGCCCTGGTCTTGAGCACATCGGCCTGGATCAGTGGACCCGACGTCAGCGGCAGGAACGCCTCGGCGTGGCTGACTAGCTGGCGTGCCGCGGCGAACTGGCCCCGGCGGGCGAGCAGCTTAGCCTCGGCCGGTAGCGTGCTGAACCCGCCGGGCGAGGGTCCCGCCTTGGCTTCGTCGATCAGCTGCTGCGCCTCATCGAAGCGGCCCTGCTCATAGAGCGCGTCGGCGAGCAGGACGGCGAGAGTAACGACATACTCTCCGCGCTGGTCCATGGCCCGCCAGGCCTCGTATCCCTGCCGGGCGTAGCGCTCGGCAGCGAGCGCGTCTCCGGTGATCAGGCCTACCATTGCGGCCGGGACAGCGCTTTCGGCCAGGGCGAGCTTCGCGCCGAGGCCGGCGAAGATCGACTGGCTGCGGCTGATGGCAGCCCAGGCGTCGGCGGAACGGCCGACGTGGGCATACAGCACGCATAGCGGCTTGAGCAGGTCCGCCTCAGCCCAGAGATCGCCGCTGGCATCGGCCAGCAACTGCTCGGCGCGGGCGACCGCGAGATCAGCCGGGATAGGCAGGAAGCAAGAGGTCACCGCCAGCCAGTGGCTGGCCCGCATCTGTGTCCGGCGATTGCCGCTTTGCTGCGCGCAGGTGATGGCGCGCTCGAGAACGACCCGGCCGGCTGGTACGTCATCGAGCCAGAACCGCAGTCTCCCGGCTGCTGTCAGTGCCTCGGCCAGTCCGTCCAGGTCGCCCTCGGACTCCAGGATCGCCGCCGCCGCCTCGCATTCCGCCAGCGCTTCGGCGTTTGTCAGGCCCTGCAAGTTCCGGGTGTCCGCGTGCAGGACCCGGATCCGGGCCTGGACGGTGCGTGCGCCTGCAGCCTCAGCGACCAGCGAGCCCTCCGACAGCACTGCGTCTGCACCGTGCAGGTCGCCGGCTTCCAGCAGCACCGCGCCGAGCAGCCGCAGGAGGTCCGCCCGCAGCCGCTGATCGGCCGGGCGCTGGGCCAGCGCGCGATCCAGCCAGTCCCGTCCCTCAGCCAGCAACCCGCGGCTGAGCCAGAAGTCCCCGAGCGCCCGGGCCAGCCTCGGCCCGGCCTGGTCGCCGTACTCCAGGGACCAGTCCAGCGCGGCGCGGAAGTTGTCCTGCTCGCGCGCCAGTACCGTCATGCCACGTTCCCGCTCGGCCAGGCCCAGGAAAGCGGCCGCATGCCGGTGCCGCGCGGCCTCAGTACCGCCGGCCTCGGCGAGCCGGCCCGCAGCGTAATGCCGGACGGTGTCCAGTAGCCGGTAACGGGTACCGTCCTCCCCCGGCTCGGCCGCTACCAGCGACTTGGCTGCCAGCCGGTCAACCACTTCCCAGACGTTGAGCTGATCTCTGCCGTCGCACACCTCGGCCACTTGTGCCAGGCCGAAGGTTCCGGCGAACACCGACAGCTCCCGCAGGACCTGGCGTTCCTCTCCCGACAGCAGCTCGTAGCTCCAGTCCATCGCCGCCCGCAGTGCCTGATGCCGCGGATCCCCGACTGGCCGGCGGTAAGCCAGGAACCGGAACCGGTCCTCCAGGTGTACCTCGATCTCGGCCGCGGACAGCGTCCCTAGCCGCGCCGCTGCCAGCTCGATCGCCAGCGGCAACCCATCGAGCTTCCGGCAGATCCGCACTGCCACCGCCGGCGGCGCTACGCCGCCCGCGGTCCCGCCGCGCGCGGCCGACCCGCGGTCCAGGAACAACCGCACCGCAGGCGCGTCAACGGCGACCTGCGCATCAGCGGTCTCGGCCGGCAGATCCAGCGGCTGCACCGGATAGTTGGCCTCACCGGGGATCCCCAGCGGCTCACGGCTGGTCGCCAGCACCCGTAACCCCGGTGCGGCGCGCAGCAGCGCGCCGGCCAGGTGCGCGCATGAGTCCAGCAGATGCTCGCAGTTATCCAGCACCAGCAGCAGCTCCGCTGAGCGCAGCCGGTAGATCAACGCGTCCAGCACCGGCACATCCCCCTGCTCCCGCACGCCTAGTGCCTGCATCACCTGCACCGCTACCAGCCCCGGATCCGCGATACCGGCCAACTCGGCCAGCCACACGCCGTCGGCGAACCCTCCCGCCGCCCGTGCCCCGGCTTCCAGGGCGAGCCGGGTCTTGCCCGTCCCGCCGGTCCCAGTCAGGGTAATCAGCCGCGCCTGCCCCAGCAGCCCTTCGAGCTTGGTCAGGTCCTGTTCACGGCCTAGGAAACTGGTCAGTGGCGCGGGCAAGTTGTGCAGAGCAGGGGATGGCGCCGCCGGAACCTCCTGCCGCAGCACCGCTTGCTCCAGCCGACGTAACTCCTCACCTGGTTCGAGCCCGAGCTCGGTGACCAGGAGATCGCGGGCCCGCCGGTAGGCGGCCAACGCATCGGCCTGCCGCTCACCCCGGTACAGCGCCAGCACCAGCAGCCGCCACAACCGCTCCCGCAGCGGATAGTCCGCGACCAGGCCCTCCAGCTCCCCGGTCACTTCGGCATGCAGCCCCAGGCCAATGTCGGCCTCGATCCGGCCCTCTACCGCCGCCAGCCGCAACTCCTCCAGCCGCGCCGCCTCCCGCGCGAGCTGCTCCACGTCACACACATCGGCCAGTGCACAGCCCCGCCACAACTGCAGCGCCCGGCGGAACCGGTCTGCTGCAGCGGCCACCTCACCTGTGCCCAGTACGGCCTGCCCGGCCGCGGCCAGCCGCTCGAACCGGACCGCATCCACCACGTCGGGATCGACGTTCAGCACATAGCCGCCTCCGCGCGCCACCAGCGCGGCGTCCGGAGCCAGCAGCGGCCGCAGCCGCGATATATACGACCGCAGCGTCTTCGCCGCACCCGGCGGCGGGCTGCCCCGCCAGACCTCCTCCACCAGCTTGCCGACAGGCACCACCCGGCCGGCCCCCAGCACCAGCAATGCCAGCACCGCTCGTGGCCGCCGTCCGCCCAGCCCGACCTCACGGCCCAACCGGACCACCTGCACCGGGCCCAGCAGCCGCACCTCGAACGCCAAAGTTCCATCGGAAGCATGCCGGTCATCCGCGGACACCTAACAATGGTCCGCCTCCACCACTAGCTCCGGCAACACACCGACCTTGTCCTCAGACCCGCAAGAGCCAACCGCTCACGCGGGATCAGGGAACCCAGACGGTGAGAAGCTACCGCCTGACAGAGGCCATCCCGGCATCGGCGGTTTGGCTGGGTCACGTTCCTGCAAGGGCCGAGCAACGCCAACTGGAGAGCGTCCCTGCTCGGGTCCGCGCGGCGGATCGTAAGCCGGGTTACGCCGTGCCGCCTGCGCCAGCCAGGTGCTTCCCCTTGAGCAGCGACCACGCGCGCTGCAGCGAGACGATCAGCGTGACGAAAAGGATGATGGACAGGTTGATCAGCTGATCGCTGCGATGTGAATCAACTAGCAGCAGCACGCCGAGTCCGAGCTGGGCCACGTAGGCAAGGAATGTGATGGCTAGTACAGGCAGGTTTCTGCCAGCGTGCAGCCGATGCTGGAGCCTGACGATCGCGACGATGCCGATCACGGCCATGATCGCGGCGGGCTCGCCAATGTTGATCTTGGGGATGAGACCAAATATTGATACCACGAATGAGTTCACCAGGCCGGTGAACGCGGTGATCGCCAGCGCTTCGCCGCCCGGCATGGCATTCGGCCCGAAGATCGTGTCGTCTCGGACCGAGACAGCCACAAACAGCAGGCCGATGAGCGCCGCGGCCGCCGTGGCTGTCGCGGTGAGGTAGGCGTTGTACACGCTAGGCACCATGCGACCAGAAGCTGGCATGGGCAATCTGTGATGTCAACTAGGCAGGTGGCTGCGCTCGGAGAGCACAAGAAGCGGCAGTTCGCCGAGCGAGCCGAGGCCTGGCCGGATTGGGAAAACCACGGCCTCATATTTCCGTCGCGGCGTGGCACCCCGGACGGAGCGATCTTGACCTGTGTCGCCGCCGCTCCCTGAAAGCTGCCGTGCGATCCCCGCGGGACATCATGCCTGTGAATTACGCTCGCGCTGCCGCTGCCAGACCAGGCTCCAGAAGCCCCCCGCACCGACCGACATGATGAGCCAAAGGCCAACGAACCAGGCCAACTGCCACGCATACGGGCTCGGATGGAACAAGATGACGTCTTCAATCAGGAAGATCCCGGCTGGGACGGCCAGCCACAATCCACCCACCATCAACGCCGACCGCCTGCGTGGCTGCCGCGCAAGCCAGCCCTTCATGCCGCTTGCCGGCAACGGCCGGGCTACCTGCCGGCGGAAACCGTACAAAGCCAGCAAAGCCATTCCGGCCCCAAAGGCCATCGAGACACCAAAGCCGACCAGGTCGCCCTGCCACGTCCCGGCATACTTCAGAACATCGGCGAAGAACCAAAGTCCCAGTGCCGCCGCCCAGAGCGCCAGTCCTCGACCGGCCGCAGTGCTAGGTCCGATCACGTTGACACTCCCCGTATTGGCTGGGAATCGGGCAGACCAAGCCAGGTGTAATTATCTCGCGGCCTCTGACCGCGGAGGTCAATGCTTGATCACGATCGACCTCGGGAGCCGTGCAGGATCGCCGGGAGCCGCCGACTCTGACAGAGCAAATGCGATCTCAGGGTCCCGGCCATCGACTGCACGCAGGTACCGGTGGAACGCAACGGGCGACGCGTGACCGAGGCTACGCATCAGATTCTTGACCGTCGCGCCGGGCAGCCACCACGAGAGCTCGCGCGGTTCTGGTGCCCGTGTGCGACCGGGTGCCCGCGCAGCATCCAAGTCTCGTTTGCATGGTGAGTAATCGGGCTCAGCGACGTTGAACGGCCGATATTTGATCACTGCGCAGCGTGGCCGCGTATTTCTTCCAGGGGCGCTCGAGAAGCAACGGGGTGAGCATCCGGAGCGGCGCTGGCACCGCGCGCATCATGTGGGCGCGGTCGGCATCGCTGAGCGGTTCGAGCATCATCCCGAAAGCGATCGGCCTTTTGGCCCAGGGGATCTCCGCAGCCGCGTGCTTATTCAGCGCGTCCCACTCCTCCTGGGTGACCGTCACCGCAGCCAGCGGGACGACCTTCTGCTCCTCGTCATCGAGGTGACGCTGAGCCGTCGCGTTGAGCTCGTCGAGCGATGCCGCTAGCGCTTCCCCGGTCTCGGCGGTTGCCTGCGCGCGCCAGGCTGCACACGCAGCTGAGACGGCATCCAGTGCTTTCTTGATCAGCTCGTGCTCGTGTTCGACCTCCTGCGTGATGAGCGCCTGATCCTGGGCGCGCTCAATCAGCTTCGGGTACAGCAGCTCGTCTTCGCCCTCGTGATGGATGTGCAGCAACGTCAGACTGAAATCGATGTGATCAGCGAGGAAGACGACACGTCCACGTAACGGCGCCGGATTGGCGCGTACCAGCCGCGCCGCCTCGTCGTATACCCGCCGGAATCCTTGGTGAAG
>JASIBJ010000675.1 GCA_030045215.1 Streptosporangiaceae bacterium
GCCGACCGAGCAGAGCCTGATCCAGCGCATCCTGCACAGTTGCGATTTCGTCGTGGCAGGCATAGGTGATTGAGGCTCATGCAGCGCGGCCAGTTTGGCCGACGGGATTTTGCTGGAGCGGGCGGGAGTGCCGGCCGTGAGCATCTGCACGGAGCCGTTCGTGCCGGCCGCGCAGGCGATGGCCAGGGTGTACGGCTTCCCGGCCTACGAGTTCGCCACGATGCCACATCCGCTGGCGAGCCTCGACCAGGCTCAGATCCAGGCCCGCGCGCGGGACCTCATGCCCGCGGTGCTGCGCATTCTCGGCGCGGGCTCCTGAATGGCCGGCCCTCTGCCCCCCAGTCCGCCGCTCGCCGATGCCGCCGGCATCCGCGCGGCCATGGAGTATTACGCGCGCCAGGAGTGGACCGACGGCCTGCCCGTGGTGCCGGTGACGGAGTCGTACCTGGCCGAGTTCCTGGCCCGCACCAGCCTGCCTCCCGACGAGGTCGTGCTCGCGATGCCGCATCTGAACCGGGAGTGCACGGTCAGGCTCGCCGCCATCAACGCGGCAATGGCCGGGTGCCTGCCCGATTACTTTCCGGTCGTGCTGGCGGCCTGGGAAGCCCTGGCCGGCGACGGGTACCCGGTCAGGGGTATCTGGCAGAGCACGACCGGCACGGCGCCACTGCTGATCGTCAACGGCCCGGTCAGGACACGGATCGGCCTGAACTGCGCGGGCAACGTCTTCGGCTCGGGTTTCCGGGCGAACGCCACGATCGGCCGGGCTATCCGGCTCACCGCGATCAACGTATTCGGCCTGCACCCGCACCTGCTGGACCAGGCGACTCAGGGCACGCCGGCCAAGTACACCGCGTGCATCGCGGAGAACGAGGAACAGAGCCCCTGGCCGCCGCTGCACGTCGAGCACGGCTTCGATCCGGCTGACAGCGCGGTGACCGCGATCGTCATCCGGTCCTGCGTGCATATTGAAGCCCGTCACACCCAGGTTCCCGAGCAACTCGCCCTCGACATCGCGGGCACGATCAGGCGCACCGGCGCTCTCGTCCACGAGACCATCAGCGCGCTGGTGGTGCTCGGCCCCGAACACGCACGCCTGTTCGCCGGCGCAGGCTGGGGCAAAGACAACGTCCGGCAGTTCATCTACGACCACGCCGCGAACACCAGGGCCGATCTGGCGGCGGTGGGCAAGGACGCGGTCTCCCGCCACACGCACTGGCGGCTCGCCGCCGACCACCCGGACGCCATGCCGGACCGGGCCAGCGGCGGCGACAACCCCGATCTCGTGCCAGCGCTGATCTCCCCGGCCGCTGTGCAGCTCATGGTGGCCGGCGCCGACAATGCCGGCGTGTCCGCGGTGATCGAGACCTTCGGGCCGCGCGGCGGTCCGCCGTCTATCGCAAGGGTTGGTGACATCGATGGCTAGCGACGGCATGCGCGACGTTCCCGCCCGAGAAGGTGCCGCGGACGCGGCCGGGCTGGAAACCGCGTTCGGGCGCTTCCGCGACATGCTGGCCACCGACGGCTACACCCTGAGCTGGTCGGTAACCGGCCGGGACCGGGTGATCGTGCGGATCGAGGCCGGCCCCGAGGCCTGCGCCGACTGCCTCGTCCCGCTGCCGGTCATGGAGGCCATCATGTCCGACGCGATCGCCCCGACCGGGTATGCGCTCGACCACATCGTGCTGCCGGCGCAAGCGGGTCACTGAGCGAGCGGGCAGCCTGGCCGGGCGCACCGTGCGCGACAATGAACGCGCATCGCCAACCCGAACACTGCTGGAGGCCCCGTGCAGCATGTCATCGCCTTCGCGCGCACAGCGATCACCGTGCGGCACTGGTTCGAGATCGACCTCGAGGACTCCTCCATGGAGCACGGCGCGCGGGTCGAACTGCGCGAGCTGGCCGCACATCCGCGCCGCGGCAGCGAATCGGCGGCCCAGCTGCTGGCGGTCGACCGCCCGCTGTGGCGCGCTGACCTGTTCGACCGGCTCACCGACGCTTCCGGCAGCTTCGGTGTCGCCCATTACCACCCGAAATTCGAAGGGAACGAGCCGTGCCCGCGGGCATGGGATCCGCAGCTGAGCGCGAGTCCGTGGGATTGGCTCGGCGACCAGCTCACCGGGCTGGGCAACGGGTCCTGGCAACTCGATCCGGACGACGCCCGCGAGCTCAGCGGGCTGTCATCGACGGTCGTCTCGCTGGCTCAGCAGTTCGGCCCCGGCCGCTGCCGTTCCGCCGCGCAGTGCCACGAGCTGACCCGCGACGTCCAGGACGCGGTCCGGCTGATGATCTCCGAGCTGCGTCGGCCTGACCTGCTCGACGTCGACTGGGTATCGCCCTGGGCGGCCTGAGCCCGACAACCCACCGGCCGCGCCCTCCGGGCCGAGTTCGTCGGCTAGGGTGCTGCGCGCGGGCACGCAGACCGGGAGCGGACGAAGCCGATGAAGATCTACACCGGCAAGGGCGATGGCGGCCAGACCAGCATCTGGGGCGGCCGGCGGCTGAGCAAGGACGAGCCCAGGATCGAGGCCATTGGCGCCTGCGACGAGTGCAATGCCGCGATCGGCGCGGCGCTGGCACACGGCGTGCCGGCCGAGCTGACCGCGATCCTGCTGGCAGCGCAGGAGCGGCTGTTCACCGTCGGCAGCGAGCTGATGGCACCCGACCGCACCGGGCCGGGCAGCGGCCTGCCCCGTCTGGCCGACGCAGATGTCGCCGACCTGGAAATGTCAATCGACGACCTCCAGGCCGCCCTGCCCGAGCTTCGTAACTTCATCCTGCCCGGCGGCACGCAGGGGGCAGCGGACCTGCACGTCGCCAGGGCGGCCTGCCGGCGGGCCGAGCGGCGGGTCACGACCCTGGGCCGGGCCGAGGCAGTCGTGCCCGTGGTGCCCGCGTACCTGAACCGGCTGGCTGACCTGCTGTTCGTCGCCGCCCGGTTCGCCAACCACGCGGCCGGCGTCGCGGACACGGTCTGGAGCCGCGACAGCCGGTGACCATCGGCTAAGGCACGGCGCCGGCGTCGGCAGGCGGCACCTGAGCATCGGCCAGCCGGTCGATCGCCCTGGCCAGCGCGTGAAGCGAGGGCACGGCCGCGGCCAGCGCCCGGCGCTGCTGCGCGGACAGCGTCGACAGCGCCAGGTGCAGCACCGCTGCGTTGGTCGCCTGCCACGCGAGCACCGCCTCCCGGCCCGCCTCGGTCGCGGTCAGCTCGATGGCACGCCGGTCTCCGGCCGAGGTGACCCGGCTCAGCATGCCCTGCGCGCTCAGGGCGTTGACAATCGTCGTCACCGTGTTAGGGCGCATGTGCAGCTGGCGGGCCAGCTGGCCGGGCCGCGCCCCGGGGTTCTCGGTCAGCGCCGCCAGCACCTCGAGCTGGGCCACGGCGAGCTTGTTGGCGGGGTCGGCCACCCGAGCACCGCGCCGAAGCGCGCGGCGCAGCCCGGCTATGCCTTCGGCAATACCATCGGAACGGGCTCTGTCCTCTCGCCTAGCCGCTCGCTGGCTAGAGTTCTCCGAGTTCATGACGTGCAGTGTCCCCGTTCGCGGTGTGGTGGCGTGCGCCCGCTTGGTGCCCGGCCCAGGTGGCGGCCAGCGCGCCGGCCGCTAGCACGCCGATGGCCAGAAGCTCTCCGGCCCCGCCGGGAGTCCCGAGCCGACCTCCGGCATGCAGGCCCAGGGTAACCACGGCAACGCCCAGAGCGGTACCAAAGCCCCGCGTCATGTTCACCATGCCGCCCGCGGTGGCAGCCGCGCCACTCGGAACGGCGGCCATGATGTCGGCATTGTTCGCCGGGATGTAGATACCCAGGCCGATGCCGGCCAGCCCGAGGACGACCACCGTGCCCGAGAGCGGCGCCGGGATCGCCAGGGCGGCCACCGAGCAGGCGGCGAGCAGCCCTCCGGCCAGGCACCGGGCCCGGTTAGACCATGCCTGCGGCAGCAGCCGCTCCCCCGCCACCGCGGCCAGCCCGAACCCGGCCGGCAGCGCCGTCAGCATCAGGCCCGCGCGAAGCACGCTGTCCCCCTGCCCGGCCAGGGCCTCCGGGATCAGCACCAGCGGGCCGAAGAGCACCAGATAGGCGCACATTGCCCCGCACAGCGCCGGCCCGAGCCCGGACGCCGCGAGCATCCGCAGGTCAATCAGCGGGTCGGCTACGCGGCGCTCCCAGATCGCGAAAGCGATCCCCGCTGCGAGGGCCGGGCCGGTGCACCCGACGACGGCCCACGCCCGCGCGTCCGGCCCGGACAGCAGCGACAGCGCGGCCAGCGTGCCCGTGGTCGCGGCAGCGAGGAGCAGTGCGCCGAACGGGTCGGCCGACAGGTTGCGGGCGTGACCCCGGCTGCGCGGCAGCAGGTACCGGCCGGCGGTCACCGCGACCAGGCCAACCGGGACGTTGATGAAGAAAATCCAGCG
>JASIBJ010000676.1 GCA_030045215.1 Streptosporangiaceae bacterium
GCCCGCGCCGCCACCGCCGCCGCCTGGGCCCTGTTCGTCACCGCCCCCATGTGGTTCACCCCCTGGGCCGGCGACACCGCCCAACTCGGCTTCCACGGAGCCACCACCCTGGCCGCCAACAGCTTCCTCCTGGCCGGCCTGGCCTACCTCACCTACATGACCATCCGCACCTGGCGACCACAACCCGCCAGCCCGCCACCCGGAACCCTGCCCGGCCTGGCCGCGCCGGCTCTGGCTCCCGACCTTGGCCGTTGATCAGCAGGATGGCTTGCGGGCGCAAAAAACCAGTGGCCGGTACTCGGCCAGGTGATCAATGCTCGTCCGCCATCTCGCTGGGATGGAGCATTTCTGGTTCCGGCAGGTGCTCGCCGGCGAGGATGTCCAGCGGCTCTACCGGGCGGCCGACGGCAAGGCCGACGACTTCAGCGGCGCAGTGCCCGATCCCGCGGTCGTCGCGGAGGCGTGGGCCGCGTGGCGGGCCGCGGTTGACTCTCCGACCAGTTCGCGTCCCGGGTCGCCGACCTTGGGTTCACCGCTCGGTTCAGTGACGGTCTCGGGGGAGAGAGTTCGATCTCCTTCCGCTCAGTGCTGGTGCACTTGATCGAGGAATACGCACGTTACCTTGGTCACGCCGACTTCTTGCGCGAGCGGATAGACGGCCGGGTGGGACAGTAGCGCGCTGCCGCCCTGGCGGTTACGCTCCACCATCGTCCAGTCAAATTTGAGCACTCGTGTTTTACTAGAGCCATGAATCCGACTCGGCTGTTCGTGCTGGGAGCGCTCGCCAAGCATGGTCCGATGTACGGTCATCAGCTCCGGCGAGACGCGCGGCTAGACCGTACCGAGATGTGGTCAGAGGTGCGGCCGGGCTCGCTCTACGGCGCGCTGCACCGGATGGCCGCGGAAGGCCTCATCGAGCCACTGCGGACCGAGCAGCAGGGGCAGCTGCCGGCCCGCACGGTCTACGGGATCACCGCAGAGGGCCAGCGCGAGCTGCGCGCCCTGCGGGCCGAGGCACTCCAGGAAGTCAGGCTGCAGTCCGACCCGGTGGACCTGGCTCTGGCCATGAGCGCAGACGTCGGCGAGGACACGCTGCGGGGATACTTCGAGGACCGGGTCCGCGCGCTTTCCGTTCAGGCTGCTGCATTCGAACACCTGCGGGAGTGGTCGTGGCCCGACCAGACGGTCGCCGACGACCTGGTCGTGGAGCACGCCAGGCTCAGGATCCAGGCCGAGCTTGCCTGGCACCACCAGGTGCTCGGCCATCTCGGCAAGCTCGCCTGCGGCAGCGCGGATCAGCAGGCCAGCGCATGACGCTCCGTGCGCTCCGGCTGATCGGCGATCCCGTGCTGCGAACTGCGTGTGATCCGGTCACACGCTTCGATGATGCGCTGGCGCGGCTCGTCGACGATCTGCTCGAGACCGTGCGGGAGCCGGGACGAGCTGGCCTGGCTGCCAACCAGATCGGGTCCAGCCTGGCCGTGTTCTCCTACAACATCGACGACGAATTCGGCTACCTCATCAATCCGCGCATCATCGAGGTGAGCGGCAGCCAGGACGGTGTCGAGGGCTGCCTTTCCGTCCCGGGCGTCTGGGCGGACCGGCGCCGGGCGGCCACCGCAGTCGCCGAGGGAGTCAACCTGCGCGAGGAGCCGGTCGTCGTTGCGGGCGGCGGCGAGCTCGCGCGGTGCCTGCAGCACGAGACCGATCACCTGCGAGGGGTGCTGTTCATCGACGGCCTCGAAGCACCCGAACGGCGGCGCGTGATGCGGCAACTGCGCGAGGATCAGGTTGCTAGCGGCGCGGCGAGCGGCTGGCCGCCCGCCGACTGACAGCGCGCTCGGGCCGCGTCCTTGCAGGCGCCTCCAGGACAGGAAAGCTCGCTACGAAGCGGGGATCCGGCGTCGGCCGGCGAAGCCATATGCCAGCTTGTGGTACCAGCCGAGTTCAGTCTCGCCTTCGAGCCAGCACAGCAAGACCGGCTCGCCGTCTAGCTCTGCCGGGAAGTCCAGCAACAGCGGAGCGAAGCCCTTCAGGTCGATGCCTTGAGCCGGGAACCAGCCGAGCAGTTCACTGAGTCGCGCCTGGTAGGCCTTGGCCTCCGGCAGGCCGCCAAGCGGCGAGATCTTCCCAGCGGCAAGCGAGGTCTGAAGCTCGACGAGGTTCGCCCGGACCTCGATCAGCTCGTCGGCGCGACTCAATACGGCCGGCATGAACTCGCGGGCCTGGGCCACCGTGAATGACCGCTCCATAGCAAGAGCCTGCCGGACCATGCTCGACCGCGTCCACTGGCGGTGCAAAGGCTCGCCGCCGGCGATGAACGCGGGCGAGCCGATGCCCGCAGCCAGCAGACCAGCAAGGTGGGCCTAGGAGACGGCCGCTGCCCGGCTGACCAGCTCCGGCGCAAGCAACTCGGCGATCTGGGCGGCGTTCAGCGCGGCCCCCTTGCGCAGGTTGTCGCCGCAGACGAACATCTCGATCGCCCGCGGATCATCCTGGCTCTGGCGCACGCGGCCCGCCCAGGTCGGGTCGGTCCCGGCGGCATCGGCCGGCATCGGGTACAAGCCGTTCGCGGGGTCGTCGACCAGCTCGACGTTCTGCGCCTCGCGCAGCACGCGCTGCGCCGCCTCCCGGCTAACCTCGCGCTCGAATACCGCGTGCACGGCGAGCGAATGACCAACGATGACCGGCACCCGCACGCAGGTCGCGGACACCCTCAGGTCAGGCATCCCCAGGATCTTGCGCGTCTCGTTCCTGATCTTGAGCTCTTCTGATGACCAGCCCTCGTCACGCAGCGAACCGGCCCACGGCACGACGTTCATCGCCAGCGGAGCGCCGAACACGCTGGACTCACCGACCGCAGCCCGCACATCGCCCGGCCGCTGGCCGAGAGTGCGGTTGCCTGCGACCTCGCTGAGCTCGTCATAGAGCGCGTCGGTGCCCTCCTGGCCCGCCCCGGACGCGGCCTGGTAGGACGCCACCACCAGCTCGCGCAGGCCGAACTCACGATGCAGGGCCGCGAGCGGGACGATCAGCGACAGCGTCGTGCAGTTGGGGACCGAGATGATGCCTCGCGGCCGGACCGTGGCCGCTGCCGGGTTGACCTCAGGCACTACTAGCGGCACGTCCGGATCCATCCGGAACGCGCCGGATTTGTCAATCACGATGACACCGCGCTCTGCCGCCACCGGCGCCCACTGGGCCGACACCGGGTCGGGCACGTCGAACATGGCCAGGTCGACGCCGTCGAAGACCTCAGCAGCCAGCCCCTGGACTACCACGTCCTCGCCGCGCACGGGCAGCACCCGGCCCGCGGATCTGGCTGAGGCGATCAGCCGGATCTCACCCCAGATGTCGGCGCGCTCCGACACGACACTGCGCATCACGGTGCCAACCGCGCCGGTCGCGCCGACGATCGCCAGGACCGGCCTGCCGCTCATCGGCCGGTCCCGCCGTAGACGACGGCCTGCTCCTGGCCATCGCCGAGCTCAAACGCCTCGTGCACTGCCGCCACAGCCGCGCCCACGTCGTTCTCGTCGACAACGACCGAGATCCTGATCTCCGATGTGGAGATCATCTCGATGTTCACGCCCGCTTCGGCGAGCGCCCCGAAAAACCTGGCACTGACACCTGGATGCGAACGCATGCCCGCGCCGACGATCGAGACCTTGCCGATCCGGTCGTCGTACAGCAACTGCTCAAAGCCCACTTCGTCCTGCAACTGGCCAAGCGCGGTCATCCCTGCGTGCCCGTCCTCCCGCGGCAAGGTAAACGAGATGTCGGTCCGGCCGGTGGCCGCCGCGGAGATGTTCTGCACGATCATGTCGATGTTGATCGAGGCGTCGGCGATGGCCCGGAAGATCCGCGCCGCCTCGCCGACCTTGTCGGGCACGCCGACCACTGTGATCTTCGCTTCGCCGCGGTCTTGCGCCACCCCGGAGATGATCGCCTGCTCCATGGTCTCGCCTTCCGTCGTCGCCGACTCGCCCGCAGGCGGCACCGCATCGGTGACCCACGTGCCTTCGCGGTTGCTGAATGAGGAGCGCACGTGAATCGGGATCTGGTATCGCCGGGCGTACTCCACGCACCGCAGCATCAGCACCTTTGTCCCGCACGCGGCCATCTCCAGCATCTCCTCATAGGAAATCCTGGGTAGTTTCTTCGCGCCCGGCACGAGCCGCGGGTCGGCGGTGAAGACGCCGTCCACGTCGGTGTAGATCTCGCAGTAATCCGCGCCGAGCGCGGCACCCAGGGCGACGGCGGTGGTGTCGGACGCGCCACGACCGAGGGTGGTGATGTCCTTGGTGGTCTGCGACACGCCCTGGAATCCGGCCACGATCGGGATCGCGCCATCCTCCAGCGCAGCCTGGATCCGGCCAGGCGTGATGTCGATGATTCTCGCCCTGCCGTGGGTCGCGTCGGTGATGACTCCGGCCTGCGACCCGGTAAACGAGCGGCCTTCCAGGCCAAGGTTGGCGATGGCCATCGCAAGCAATGCCATCGAGATGCGCTCACCCGCGGTCAGCAGCATGTCCAGCTCACGACCGGGTGGCGCCGGGCTCACCTGATCGGCCAGGTCCTTGAGCTCGTCGGTCGTGTCCCCCATGGCCGACACGACGACTACGACCGAATTACCCGCCTTGCGGGTGGCCACGATTCGCTGGGCAACCCGCTTGATGCCGGCCGCGTCGGCAACCGAGGATCCACCGTACTTCTGCACGACGAGGGCCACGGCTGACCTGCACCTCCCCCGCTCGGGCTCCGGCTGACTGTGTTCGACCTACCGGGCCCCGAGTCTATCGGGGAGGCAAGTCAGCTAACGCGGCGCCGGTTCGTCGGCCACGTCCAGCCGGGCGTGCGCCACCACTGAATGCAGGGCCCGCAGCGCGGCACCGCCGTGCGTGCCCCAGTGGTTCACATAGGAGTACTGCCACCACCACAGCGCCTCAGCCACCTGTCCGGCCTCATAGTGCTTCAGGCCGTGAATGAGGTCAGCGGCGACGGTTGCAAGATCATCTGAAAGACGGAACTGGGTGGCCTGGCTATCAGCGTATGGATCGAAAATCTCGGCATACTCATCGAAACCGGCCAGCCTGGCAGCCAGCCCGGTCCTCAGGGCGTCCAGAGCGAGGTCAGGATCGGCACCTACATCGGGCTCCCAGTTGCTGGGCAGTATGACGTCCTTGCTCGCGCCCAGCTGGGCACCGGCCAGCATGACCTGCGCGATCTCCAGCAGGAGCAGAGGGACCGTCTCATCGGCGCCCTCGCCGCGCGCCAGTGCGGCCAGGCCATCGAGAAAGTCCCTCGCGTTCCCGGCAATGCGGTCAGCAAGCGGACGCCAGTCCTCGACTGCCTGGGCGTGTGCAAGCTCGCTGAGGTCGGCATCTGCCCGTGATCCGGCCCCGTTCGCCTCAGACATCAAGCAACCTCCGTCCCTCGAATGCCCTGCCCAGCGTTACCTCGTCGGCATACTCAAGCTCACCGCCGACGGGAAGCCCGCTCGCGGGCCTGGTGACCCGCACGCCCATCGGCTTGATCATGCGGGCCAGGTAGGTAGCGGTCGCCTCGCCCTCAAGGTTGGGATCGGTGGCGAGGATGATCTCGGTGATCGTCCCGTCCGCGAGCCGTGCCATCAGCTCTCTGATGCGCAGGTCCTCGGGCCCGATCCCGTCGATCGGGCTGATCGCGCCGCCGAGTACGTGATAGCGCCCGCGGAACTCGCGGATCTTCTCGATCGCGGCTACGTCCTTCGGTTCCTCGACCACGCAGACTACCGACAGATCCCGGCGCTCGTCCTTGCAGATGCGGCACTCGTCATCTTCGGCCACGTTGCCGCAGATCTTGCAGAACTTGACCTTCTCGGTCACCTCGACCAGCACCGCGGCCAGCCTGCGCACGTCGGCGGGGTCGGCTGCCAGGAGGTAGAAGGCGATGCGCTGGGCTCCCTTCGGACCCACCCCTGGCAGTTGCCCGAGTTCCTCGATCAGGTCCTGTACGACGCCCTCATACACGTCAGACGCCTTAGTTCCCGCTGGTCGGCGCGTCGCCGTCGCCGGCACTCGGCTCGGCAGGCGATGATGACCCGCCGTCGTCGGGGCCGCCCTCAGCAGACCCGGGACCGGGTTCGGTCTGACCGGGCGCAGGTGCGCCGGGAGCGGGCGCTGCACCGCCGGGTAGGCCGGTGAGGCCCGACAGGTCCGGCATGCCGGGCAGCCCGCCCGGAAGGCCGGCCGCGAACGGCGCCATCGTCTGCTGCTGCAAGTCGTCGACCGCGCCGCAGGCCGCCCGGTACGCGGCCAGGACGAGATCGGCGATGGACTCGGCGCTCTCCGCCGGGTCGGCCGGATCGATGGCGCCCGGCTGGATTGTCACGTCGAGCAGCTCACCCTGGCCGTTGACTGTGACCGTGACCAGTCCGCCGCCGGCCGTGCCGAGCACTTCGGCATCAGCGAGCTCCTGCTGAGCGTTCATCAGCTGGCTCTGCATCGCCGCAGCGGCCGCGAGAAGCTGCTGCATGTCGAGCTGCCCACCACCAGGCTCCACGCGACCCCCTTGTCGTCTGCCACCCCGCCTTGCCGCGGTGGACCCTCAGAACTGGCGCGCGACCCTCGCCGCGGCAAGGGCCGGTCAGGTAAGCCGTTGGTCTGAGCCTACGGCTTGCCGGGTGTCGTGGCACATGGCGGGCCCTAGTGGCTAGGGACCGCCGATTTCCTCGATGACCCGGCCACCGAGCTCACGCTCGATGAGATCCATGCCGGTCGGCGCGTCAGGCGCGGGCTGGTCGCCGGGATCAAGGGCTCCGTCCGGCGCGAGTCCGGCTGGGCCGGCCGGTCCCGAGCCCACCGGATCGGCCGATCCGGGCCTGGCAGGCCGATCTGGCCGACCGTGCTGACCAGATTCTTCCTGCTCCGCCGACGACCCGGAGAGCGGGGCTACGGGTGGGCTGGACAACCCCGTTCCCGTATCAAGTGTCGCCTGCCCGCCACCGCCTCCGATCGTGGCAGCGATCCGCGGCGCCGTTCCGAACATTGTCGTCAGCACGCGAGCCAAATCCCTCTCATACCCGCCGCGCATGAAGCCCTGGGCCATGCCTGCCTGGGCGAACGCCAGGGTCAGGACCCCGTCTTGGCACGAGTCGACGGTCGCGTTGCTGAGCTGTATCCACGCCACCCGCTTTGCCTGCTGCACCGCGGCGAGCACTTCGGGCCAGCGTGCACGCAGCGTCGCGGTGTCCAGCGGCGCGGCC
>JASIBJ010000677.1 GCA_030045215.1 Streptosporangiaceae bacterium
AGCTCGCCGAGTTCCTCGCGCAGCTGCTGGCCCTGGCGCCGGGCGCGGTCGAGCAGCCAGGACGGAACCGAGGCAACCAGCACCACGAACGGCAGGACCACCAGGGCCAGGACCGGGTGAATGATCCCCAGGGCCACAAGGGCGAGCACGGGGATCGTGAAGGCGGCGACCACCGGCGGCGCGACGTGCGAGGTGAAGAGCTCGAGCAGCTCGACGTCGGCGACGCTGGCACGGGCGATGTCGCCGCTGCGGCGCTGGAGCAGGTAGGCCGGCGCCAGGTCATGAAACCGGCGGTACAAGACCAGCCGCAGGTCGTGCAGGATCCGGAACGACATGACGTGAGTGACGTACATGTCCAGAAATCCCAGCAGCCCAAGCGGCACCACGATGGCCGCGATCACCCAGACCAGCGGCACCAGCCGGGCCGCCGGTGCCCCTGAGATGGCCTTGCCGACGATCACCGCGCCGGTCATGGCGGCTGCGATGGTGGCGGCCTGGATGAGCACGTGCACGACGATCGCGGCCGTGACCCACCAACGGTATGGCCGCAGCAGCGCGGCTACCGGCCGCAGGCTGCGCAGCAGGTGACCGACCGCGCCCCAGCCGCGCCCGTCCTCCCGTCCGGCCGTCTCCTGGCCCGGAGCTGGCTCAGCCTGAGCTGGCGCGACGGTGTCGGTCATGACGTGGCCTGGGCCGCCACCAGCCGGGCGTATCTGCCCTCCTGGCGCAGCAACTGCTGGTGGCTGCCGGTTTCCACGATGCGGCCGTGGTCGAGCACCAGGATCTGGTCCGCGTCCCGGACCGTGGACAGCCGGTGCGCGATCAGCAAGGTAGTGCGGCCTCGGCGCAGCGGCTCCAGGGCGGTGAGGATCGAGGACTCGGCCGCCACGTCGACATTCGACGTGGCCTCATCGAGGATCAGGACCGGCGCATCCTTCAGCAGGGCGCGCGCGATCGCGATGCGCTGCCGCTGACCGCCGGACAGCCGCAGGCCGCGCTCGCCGACGACCGTGCCCAGGCCGGCCGGGAGGGCATCGACAAAGCCAAGCGCTCCCGCGGCGGCAAGGGCCGCGCGGAGCCGCTCATCGCCCGCTCCGGGGCAGGCGATGGTCAGGTTGTCCCTGATGGTGGCGTGGAACAGGAACGTGTCCTGCGGGACCACGGCAATGAGCCGGCGGACTGCTGCTGGCTGCAGGCTGGCGATGTCGACGCCGTCAACGCAGATCTGGCCGGCTTGCGGGTCGAAGAACCGCAGCAGCAGCGACGCAATAGTCGTCTTGCCGGCCCCGGACGAGCCGACGATGGCCAGGCTCTCCCCGGCTGCGGCGGTGAAGCTGACCGCGTCGAGTACCTTCTGGCCGTCCCGGTAACCGAAGCTGACGTCCTCGAACGTGACCGCCGGCACCGCGCCGGTGAGCTGCCGGGCAGGGCCCGATGCCCCTTGCGGTGACACCTGCAGGATCTCGAAGGCACGCTCGACCTTCGACATGCCCCACACGGCCGAGTGCATCGCCGCGTGGATCTCGCGTGCGGGCCGGAAGCACTCCGCGGCCAGCAGCAGGATCAGCAGGAGCTGCTGAGTGGTGAGGTCGCCGGCCGCGAGCCGGAACCCGCCGACCGTCAGCCCGGCCGCGACTCCCGCCGCGGCGGCAAATGTCATGATCCCGGTGAAGATGCCGGACACCGATGTCAGCCGGATGGCCGCGTCCCGCACCCGGGCTGAGCGGGCCGCCAGCTCGCGGCCGCGCTCTTCCGCCACGCCGAACATCTTCAGCGTGGTCATGCCCTGGAGATTGTCGACGAACTCGGCCGACAGCGGCCGGTAGCTCTCGGACCAGAACCGCATCCGCGGGCCGAGCGCCCGGTACTCCGCCGACGGGATAAACATCACTGCGGCGGCGAAGACCGCGATGCAGGCGCCGGTGGGCGGGTCAATGGCGATGACCGTCACCACGATCGCCAGCGCGGACAGGGACGCGGCGAGGACTTTGGCCAGGAAGAGCCGGAAGTAGGCATCAAGCCGCTCGACGCCGTCCACGAGAACGGCTTCAAGTTCGCCGGAACGTTCCCGGCCCACCCAGCCGGGCCCGAGCGCCAGCATCGTTGCCACCAGGCGGACGCGCAGCCGGGTCGTGATGCGTACCGAGGCCCCGGCCATCGTCGCCCCCTGGACCACGATCGCGCCGGCGCGAATCAGGACCAGGGCGACCGCGGTGCCAACCCACGGCAGTGCCGTGCTCCACCGCCCTGTCTCCAGGACGCTGCCGAGCCCGTAGGCGACCGCAACGCCTTGGCCGACCCGGGTACCGGCGACGATCAGTCCCAGCGCCACCGCTACCGCCAGCGGCGCACGTTCCCGTCCCGCCATGGCCAGTAGCCGTCGGTCAAACGCCCGCGCATGCCCTGACCCCGTCTCCGGGGTCAGACCACCCGGCGCGGGAGCAGCCTTTGCCACGGAAGCAGGCTCCTTCCCAGCTCGCGACGCCACCGCGCGTCTCTGAGCCCGGCGGCCCGCGAACGCGAGTCCCGGGTGATCGGCTTACCTATGCTGTGTGGTGGTGTCGGCGGCCTGGAGGCGGGCGGTCCAGCGTTGTTCGATGTGCGCGTACTTCCAGATCAGGATCGCGCCGACCCAGGTCACAATGAACATGCCGACGATGACGAACCCGGCGGTATTGATGTTGAAGTTGTACATGAACCCCCAGAAGCCGCTGGTCTGGCTGACGCCGTGGATCTCAAGCGGCACCAGGCTGAGGGTCTCGATGCCGCCGATGAAGATGCAGATGGCCACGGAAAGCCCGGTGATGGCCAGGTTGTAGTAGACCTTGCGGATCGGGTTGAAGAAGGCCCAGCCGTAGGCGGCATTCATGAACATCCCGTCGCTGGTGTCCATCAGCGACATGCCCGCGGTGAACAGGATCGGCAGCGCGATGACGGCCTGCCAGGGAATGTGCTCGGAGGCAAGGTAGGCCGTGGTGGTCAGCAGCAGCACCTCGGTTGCGGTGTCGAAGCCCATCCCGAACACGACCCCGACCGGGTACATCTGCCATTCCTTGTTGATGGCGTTCATCCACCGGCCGAAGAACCGGTAAAAGAAACCCCGCTTCTCCAGCTGGGACTCCAGCTCGGCCTCGTTGTACTCCCCGCGCCGCATCGCCTGCCACACCCGGACGATCCCGCCCAGGATGATCAGGTTCAGCAGGGCGATCAGGAACAGGAACGCGGCCGACACGATCGTGCCGAACGTGCCGCCGAAGGACTCCAGCGAGGAGTTGGAATGCGTGACCGCGGGCAGCACGGTCTTCTCGGCGATGATGATCCCGACTCCCATCGCGACCACGATCGTGGAGTGGCCGAGGGAGAAGAAGTACCCGTAGGCGAACGGCCGCGGCTTGTCGGTGCCCTGCCGTAGGTTCATGGACTTGCGGGTGGTGTTGTCGATCGCCGAGATGTGATCGGCGTTGAACGCGTGCCGCAGTCCCAGGGTGTAGGCGGTTACGGACAGGCCGATCCCGAACAGCTTGTAATGCGCCGGCAGCACGTAGGCGATAAACACCGCGAACCCCAGTGCGTGCAGCAGCACGATCGAGGCGTACATGCCGATCACCCGGCGCTTCTCGACCGGGCTCATGGCAGCGAACGACGCGCGCACCAGGGTGGCCAGCCGCGGGCTTCCGCTGGTGGCAACTGCGGACATCGAGGATCCTCCAGCCGGCAACGTCCTGAGTGCTGCCCTCGCCCGGACGCTAACCCAGTTGCAAAAGACTTGCAAGTACTTATTTGACGCATCTGCCACTCAAGGGCAAGCCGACCTAGTATCGGTTGTGTGCACCAGCAAGCCCTCATCGCGCCCTCGACGCCGTCCGCTGAGGCGATCGAGGCCCTGCTTGCCCTGCTGCGCGAGCACGGCGGACGGGCAACCCAGGCACGCAGGCTGCTGCTGGCCGCGCTGCTACAGCCTGGCCATCACACCGCCGAGGAAATCGCGGCCGCAGTCCGCCAGCAGGCACCAGATGTGCACCTGACCACGATCTACCGCAACCTCGACGAGCTGGAACGGCTGCGCGTCGTCGATCGCACCTACGTCAGCCACGGTCCGGCTACCTACCACCTGACAGCATCAGCGCATGGCCATCTGGCCTGCGAATCGTGCGGGTCCATCGCCGAACTGCCGGGCGAGGCCTTCCAGACACTGAGCGACATCGCCATGTCCATGCACGGGTTCGCGATCAATCCGTCCCACTTCGCCGTGCCTGGCCACTGCGCACGTTGTCAGTGAGGCACCTGCCTCAAGAGCGTGAGAGCAGCGCGTCCAGCTTGGTGAAGGAACTCTCCCAGCCGGTGCGCGTGTCCGCACCGAGCTGGCCGGTGGCGAACGGGCCCTGCCGCAGTTCGAGCCTGGTCTTTCCGTTGCCCTCGTCGTGGAACTCGAGCCTCAGCTGCACGCGCAGCACCTGGGAGACGCCGGGAATTCCGGAGGCCTCCATCGCGGCTTCCAGCAATTCGTTCTCCACTACCTCGGTGAACGTCGCGTCGACCGGATTCTCCATGTCCGGGGCGGTCAGCACGAACCGCAGGTGGCCGCCAACCCGCGCGTCGATCTCGGTGCTCTCGCGCGGCACCCGGCAGCCGACCGGCCCGAACCACTGGGCGAGCTGGTCGGGGTCGGTGAACGCCCGGTACACCAGCTCGCGCGGGGCGTCGAAGATCCGGGTGATCTCGATGTACTGACTCATTGTCCTTCCCTTCCCTGCGCGGACTGCCGCAGGTGCGCGTCGAGCCGGTCGAAGCTTGCCTCCCAGAACCGGCGGTACCGCTCCATCCACTCCGTCGCCTCCTGCAGCGGTGAGGCCTGCAGGGTGCTGGACAGGTGCTGGCCCGAGCGGCTCCGGGAGATCAGCCCAGCCCGCTCCAGCACCTTGAGGTGCCGCGATATCGCCGGCATGCTGATGGAGAACGGAGCGGTCAGCTCGGTCACGGTCGCCTCTCCATCGGCCAGCCGGGCGAGGATCGCCCGCCGGGTTGGGTCGGCTAGCGCCCCGAAGATCATGCTGAGCCGGTCGTTCGCCATTTACTTAACCACTTCGTTAATTAATGATCAGGTTAAATGTAACACCGCGAACGGAGCCGCGTCAAGGCGCGCTGCCGGGCTGCTAGTACTTCGAGCGGGCCATGGGCCCGAAGTAGTGGCCTTCCTCGAGGTCCGCGATCAGGCCGGGGTGCGACGGCTCCCACCCGCCGAGCGCTCGTGTCCGCTCACTCGACGTCGGGTTGTCGCGCGGCACGAAGGCGCCGAGGAAGCCGAAGTGTTCTCCGGCCTCGTCCGCGGAGATGCTGGCCGTCGGGACGTCCAGCTGGTGGCCGATGACGCGGGCGATGTCCGCGAACGGGATGCCCTGATCGGCGGCCGCGTGCAGGACCGAGCCGGCCGGAACCTTCTCCAGCGCCAGGCGGAACAGGCGCGCAGCGTCGAGCCGGTGCACCGCAGGCCAGCGGTTGGCTCCGTCCCCTACGTAGGCCGAGACGCCCTTGTCCCTGGCGATATCGATGATGCGGGGAACGAAGCCGCGATCGCCCACGCCGTGCACGGTCGGCGGGAGCCGGACCACGGCGGCGCGAACGCCACGTGACGCCATCGCGAGCACCGCGAGCTCCGACCCGATCCGGGGCGAGCCGGCCTGGTCCGGGCTGGCGAGGATGTCCTCGGTTCCAAGGCGCCCCGGCGCGATCATCGTGAGCATGAGCGTCCCCGAGGCGGTGACGAAGGGACTGCCGGAGTCGGCGAGAACGTCGCCGATCGCCTCGATGGCGCGCAGGTCGGTCGCGGCCGCGGCGGCGAAATCGGCGAAGTCGTGCCTGAAGGCCAGGTGGATGACCCCGTCCGCGGCGGCCGCCCCGCTGCGCAAGCTGTCCAGGTCATCGAGGGAACCCCGGTGCACCTTCGCGCCCGCTGCGGCCAAGGCGGCGGCCGAGGCGTCCGACCTGGCCAGGCCCGTGACCTCGTGATCAGCTTCGATGAGCTCGGGCACGACCGCGGACCCGATCCAGCCGGACGCTCCGGTAACAAAGACACGCATGCGATCCTCCGTTTAACAGGTGTGATGCCGAGTACCAGGTACGGGCGGACCCTGGACGCCGCGAGCGGGTGCAGGGACAGTGATGAGACCTAGTCCCATCACTCTAGCAGGTGATGCGACTTAGTGCCATCACCTAGGATGTGGGCATGGGCCGATGGGAACCCAACGCGCGGGAACGCCTCGAGCGGGCGGCGCTCGCGCTGTTCGCCGAGCACGGGTATGACGCCACGACCGTCGCCGAGATCGCCGACCGGGCCGGGCTGACCAAGAGCACGTTCTTCCGGCACTTTGCCGACAAGCGCGAAGTGCTCTTCGGCGGGCAGGACATGCTGGTAAAGCTGTTCACCGACGCGATCAGGTCGGCCTCGCCCTCGGCCACGACCGCCAGCTGCCTGGCCGCAGCGCTGGAGGCCTCCGCCGCCGCGTTCACGGCGGAACGCCACGACCTCGCCGAGCAGCGACGCGCGGTTATCGCGGCCAACCCCGAATTGCGCGAACGCGAACTTCTCAAGCGGGCTCGCCTCAGCTCCGCGATGGCCGACGCACTCCGCGCACGCGGAGCCGACGAGACCACCGCCCGCCTGGCCGCCGAGGTAGGCGTGCTCGCGTTCAGCACGGCCTACGCGCGCTGGGCCACGCCGGACAACCGGGAACCGTTCGCTGAGATCGCGCAGGCGGCGTTGCGCGACCTGCAGGCACGTGCCACGGCCCTCGGCGACGCCGCCCGAACCTGACCCGGTGCCAGGCCGCCTGGGCTCGCGCCGGCGGCCAGATAACAGTCTGTTGACCGCGTCCTGGTACTCACCTAATTTGCTCTTCATGAGCCATCACTCCCGGATGCGCCGGTGAAGGTCATCGACCTGACCCAGGCGATGGCGAACGGAATGCCGGTAATGGCGGGCATCGTTCCGCCCCAGTTCCATGACCTCGCCAATGTCGCAACCGACGGCTACGCGATGTCCCAGTACACCTTCATCAACCACACGGGCACTCACGTGGACGCGCCGGCGCATCAGATCGCAGGCGGTGCCACTCTCGACGACATCCCGCTGGAGCGACTGGTCACCGAAGCGCTGACCATCGACCTGAGCGGGCACGAACCAGGGCCGGTCGGCCTGACCGACCTCGACGGCACGCTGGCGCAGGTCCGGCCGGGCGACCTGGTGCTATTCCGCTCGGACAACGCGGACAACTGGGGGGACGAGGCGTACTGGCACGGCTGGTGCTATCCCGATGCGCAAACCGCGCAGGCGCTGATCGACCGCGGGGTCTCCGGCGTGGGCTTCGACGGCCCGTCCGCGGACCCAGTGACCAGCGAGGACTACCCGCTGCACCGGCTGTGGCTCGGCGCCGGAAAGATCATCATTGAGAACCTCGCGAGCCTGGCGGAGCTGCCGGCCCGCTGCCGCATCGTCGTCGCTCCCCTGAAAGTGCGCGGGGCCAACGGCGGCCCTGCCCGTGTCCTCGCCCTAGTCGATGACTAGCCACTAGGGCGGCCGCGCCGGCCGCATCCGCTTCCAGGCGGCCGGCCGGCGGGACCGTCCCCGGCGTGCACCTGGCCGACCCCGGTGACGCCTCGTTCCCCCCTGCCACCTCTAGCGGAAAGAGGAAGCCATGCCCGCTAGCCATCAGCAAGCAGGACCGTCCGGTGAGCTGCGCCATGGGGTCCTGGGCAGTGCCGATGCGGTCGCGCAGTCGCTCGCACTGCTGGCGCTGACGTTCGCGGTATCGGCCGCGCCGGCCGGGGCCGCGGCCACCGCCGGAGCCGCCGTGCCGGTCGCCTACGTGATCGCCGGCATCGGCAGCCTGTGCCTCGCGTCGGTGATTGTGCGGTTCACGCGGCGAATCGCGCACGCCGGCGGGCTTTACACCTACACGGTGCGCGGCCTCGGACCGCAGGTCGGCTTCCTGGCGGGCTGGATGTACGCCATCGCGTTCGCGGTGGGCATCTCGTTCGTCCTGATCATCGCGGCCGACTTCCTGTCCACCGTGCTCACGGCCAACACCAGCGTGCACCTAGGCTGGTTCCCGCTGTACTGCATCCTCGTGGTCCTCATCATGCTGATCGCGCTCACCGACATCAGGATCTCGACGAGAGTGCAACTCGTCTTCGCCGTGATCGGCGTGCTCACGATCGTTGCGCTGTCGCTGGCGATCGTGGCCAAGGGCGGCGCGAACGGCCTGACCTGGCGCCCGTTCGATCCCCGCCTGTCGCCGAGTACGCACGGGCTGGCGCTGGCGGTGATCCTGGCGTTCACCGGATACATCGGCTTCGAGGCGGCCGCGGTGCTCGGCGAGGAGGCCTCCAGGCCGCGGCGGGTGATCCCGCGCGCGATCCTCGGCACGGTCATCGTGGCCACGATCTACTTCATCTTCGTGACCTGGGCCCAGGCGGTCGGGTACGGCGTGGCGGGTGCGGGCCGGTGGGCGGCCGACCCGACCGCGCTGGCCACGCTGTCGGACCGCTACGTCGGCCACTGGTTCAGCACGCTGGTGGACATCGTGGTCGCGGTCGACGCGTTTGTGGCGGCACTGGCCGGGGTGCACCTGACCGCGCGGACGCTGTTCGCGATGGGCCGGGACGGCGGGATCCCGCGGCAGTTCGCCGCCACTACCCCACGGTTCAAGAGCCCGTACGTGGGCATCGCGGTCTCGGTGGCGCTGACGCTGATCCTCGGCGCGTGGTTCGGCCGGCATTTCGGTGTGGGCCTCTACTTCGACCTCATGGCCACGACCGCGTCGCTCGGGATCCTGTTGGTGTACGCGCTGGTGTCCATCGCCGGCATGGTCTTCTTCTGGCACGCCAGGCGGGACGAGGGCTACAACATCATCCTCGACATCGTGCTTCCGCTGATCGCCGTGGTGATCTGCGGATACGCGATTTACTCGACGCTCGTCCCCCGACCTCCGGCCCCGATCAGCTACTCGGCCTGGAT
>JASIBJ010000678.1 GCA_030045215.1 Streptosporangiaceae bacterium
GGCCGCGCCGCGGGCACGCCGCGGCGACAGGCCAGGGTGATGGCCAGCCGGGCCGCGACCGCGGCGGCCAGGATCGCGACCGGACCGCGGCCGAGTTGGGTCGCCCTGGCCAGCGCACTGACTTGCAGCAGCACGACCAGGACCAGCGCGACGACGCCGAACGGGCGGATGTCGGAGCGCTTCATGATCGCCAGAGCCTCGGCCGCCGGCCGCCCGCTGCCGAGCCCGTCGGCGAAGTCGGCCAGGCCATCGAGGTGCAGCGCCCTGGTCAGCACCGCGGCGGCCGCCACGGCGAGGACCGCTGCCAGCAGCGGCCCCGTGTGGCCGAAGCGGGTCGCGAGCAGCAGCACCCCCGCCGACACGGCGCCAGCCAGCAGACCGACCAGCGGCGCCCAGTACATCGCCGCGGCCGCGGTGCGGCGGTCCGGCACGGCCGGCCGCCGCCGGCGGCCGGGCAGCGGGATGGCAGTCAGCAGCGTCACCGCCAGCCTCAGTCCAGCCCAGGGCATGGCACCTGAGCCTACGGGCTTGGGTAGGTTGACCCAGACGAGCGCGGGAGGACTGGATGGCGAGGCGGCCGTACGTGCTGGCGTCTGCGGCCATGTCGGCCGACGGCTACATCGACGACACCTCGCCGAAGCGGCTGATCCTGTCCAGCCCGGAGGACCTGGACCGGGTCGACGCGGAGCGCGCCCGTTGCGATGCGATCATGATCGGCGCGCAGACCGTGCGCAGCGACAACCCGCGGCTGCTGGTCACGTCGCAGCGGCGCCGGGACTGGCGCACGGCGCGCGGGCTGCCGGCCAACCCGGCGAAAGTCACGATCACCGCCAGCGGCGACCTCGACCGTGACGCGGTGCTGTTCGCGGCCGACGGCGCGGCCAAGCTCGTCTACGCGGTCGCGGACGTGGCCGGCGAACTGGCGGTGAGCCTCGACGGCCGCGCGGAGGTGGTCGCCATGCCGGCCGGGCACGGGCTCGCCTGGGTGCTGCAGGACCTGGCTGGGCGGGGTATCAGTCGGCTGATGATCGAGGGCGGGGCCCGGCTGCTTGCCGAGGCCCTCGGTGGCGATCTCGCTGATGAATTCCAGCTCGCCGTCGCGCCGGTTTTTGTCGGCGATCCGGCCGCGCCCCGTTTGCTGGCACCGGGGCCTGGTTTGACCAGGTCAGGCGCGCTACCGTCGGCCCGGATGGTGCTGGCCGGGGCAACCAGGGCCGGCGACACGGCGGTGCTGCGGTACCTGCCGCGAGCGCAGTCCGCAGGCTAACCGCCGGCCTGCGAGTTTGGCCGAAGTCTGCCCCACGAGGTGAACGAGCGGCGGGGGACGGTGCAAGGATGGGACAATGAGCGATACCAGGGCGGCTTCCAGCGGGATGCAGGCCGCTATCGAGCGAAGCGGCTATTACCCCGGCCTCGTCTACGATGCCGTGTCCTCAGCGGTCGGCAGCGAGCCCGTCGTTTCTTACTTCGTGCTGCACGACGCCACCTTCGATCCGGGCATGGAGGTGCGGCGGCACGTGACGGTCATGGCGCTCACCCCGAGTCGCCTGGTCTATTCGCACACCGATGAATACCCAGCGGACGAATCGGAGCCGGAGGCCAGGCCGCAGGCGGAGACGAGCACTGAAGCCGTCCGGCACTCCCGTATTTCCTCGGTCGCACTTACCCGCGTGATCCCCGATCCGGCCAGCTACCTGCCGGGCGTGACGATGCCGAGCGAGGTCGTGCTCACGATCGGATGGAACGTGCTGTCGCACATCGAGATCGAGCCGGCGCACTGCGGGGACGAGAGCTGCGAAGCCGACCACGGTTACACGGGCACGATGACGGCCGACGACCTGACCGTGCGGGTCAGTGAGGCCGCGGACGGCCAGGAGGCCGTCCAGCAGCTGGTGGCGTTCGCCCGGGCCCTGGCCGAGGCGACCAGCCGCCCGTGACGAGGTCGTGGCCCGAGGGCGCCGGGGGACTGGCGGCCGCGGGCACCCGCACAGACGCGTCAAGCGTGGATGATCCGGCCGGTCCGCTGCTGCCTCGCTACGGCGAGGCGACGCTCGCGGAGGTCGGGCCGTCGCTGCTCGGCGCGCTCGGCATCCCAGCCGAGCCGAACCCGCTCGGCCTGCCGGCCGCGCACCGGGCCTGCCTGCTGGTCATCGACGGAATGGGCTGGGACCTGCTCGACCAGCACGAGGACGTCGCCCCGTTCCTGGCCGGCCTGGCCGGGCGCGGCCGCTGGCTGTCGGCCGGGTTCCCTGCCACGACCGTCACGAGCCTGAGCTCGCTCGGGACCGGGCTTCCGCCCGGCCAGCACGGCCTGCTCGGTTACCAGGTCCGGGATCCGCGGACGGGCCGGCTGCTGAACGCGCTGCGATGGGACAAGACCGTGGACCCGCTGGCCTGGCAGCCCAAGGCGACGATCTTCGAGCGGGCCGTTGCGGCCGGCATCGGCGCGATCCGGGTGGCGCAGGGCTCCTTCGAGCATACGGGCCTGTCCGCCGCGGCCATGCGGGGCGCCGACTACCGGTCGGCGAACACGCCGGGGGCGCTGGTGGCGAGCACGGCGGCGGCGCTGGCATCGCGGCCGCGCGGGTTCGCCATGGTTTACACGGGCGACCTGGACGGCACCGGCCACGCCTGCGGCTCCACGTCGCCTGCCTGGCGCTACCAGCTGGCGCACGCGGACCGGCTCGCCGAGCAGATCGCGGGTGCTCTGCCCGCCGGCACCCTGCTTGTCATCACCGCGGACCACGGCATGGTGGACGTGCCGGCCAGCATGCGGACCGACTGGGACCAGGTGGCCGAGCTGCGCGCGGGCGTGGCGCTGCTCGGCGGCGAGCCGCGCGCCCGGCACGTGTATGCCGAGCCGGGCGCGGCCGCGGATGTGCTGGCCGCGTGGCAGGAGCGCCTCGGTGAGACCGCGTGGACCGTCAGCCGGGAGCAGGCGATCGATGACAACTGGTTCGGGCCCGTTGACGACCGGGTGATCGGGCGGATCGGTCATGTCGTATCGGCCGCACGCGGGAACTCGGCGGTAGTAGCCACCATCGCCGAGCCGCGCGAGTCCGCGCTGATCGGAATGCATGGCTCGCTGTCGCCCGAGGACCAGCGCATTCCCCTCCTCGTGCACGAGGCAGGCTGACTGGCACGGTCGCGAAACTCCTGTTTATCCACAGCCACCGGCGGGAACCGCACCGCCCGGCGCCTACTCGTCCACAGAGATCCGGAGGTTATCCACAGCATGGCCAGTACCGAGTACCCGCTGATCGACGTTGCTGACCTGGCGGCGGCACTCCATGGTGAGGCACCGCCCGTGCTGCTAGACGTCCGCTGGCGGCTGGGGGGTCCGCCCGGCATTGAGAGCTACCATGCGGGTCACCTGCCCGGCGCCGTGTATGTCGACCTGGACGCGCAGCTGGCGGGACCGCCGGGCGAAGGCGGTCGGCATCCGCTTCCGGCCGTCGCCGACTTCGAGGCGGCCATGCGCGCGGCGGGGGTCCGGGCCGGGCATCCGGTCGTGGTGTATGACGACGCGGACGGCACGATCGCGGCCAGGTTGTGGTGGATGCTGCGGTACTACGGTCACGCGCAGGTGCAGGTCCTGGATGGCGGGTTCCGCGCCTGGGCCGAGGCGGGCCAGCCGGTGGCCACCGACGACGTCGCCGCGGTGCCGGGCGAGTTCACCGCGTCTGCCGGGCAGATGCCGCTGCTTGACGCCGACCAGGCGGCGCAGCTCGCGCGTACCGGGATCTTGCTCGATGCCAGGGCGCCCGCGCGGTACCGCGGCGAGACCGAGCCGATCGACCGGGTAGCTGGCCACATTCCCGGCGCGATCAGCGCGCCGACCGCGGGTAACGTGACCGGGGCCGGGCGCTTCCGCTCACCAGCGGAGTTGCGCGAACGGTTCGCCGCGCTCGGCGTGCGGCTGGATGCGGATACGGGGGAGGGCGCGCCAGCCGGGCCGCCGGCGCGCGAAGATCGCGCGCCGGCAGTCGGCGCGTACTGCGGGTCGGGTGTCACGGCAGCCCACGAGGTGCTCGCGCTGGAGCTGGTCGGCGCCCCGGCTGCGCTGTACGTCGGCTCCTGGTCGGGGTGGGTTGCCGACCCGAGCCGGCCGGTCGCGACGGGCCCGCAGCCAGGCTAACGTCCCGGCGGATGGTCAGTCGCGGTTCTGGAACCCCATGATGACGAAGGGCACCGCGACGACCGGCACGATACCCAGGGCTATTACCTCGCCGTCACCCTTCGATACCGCCGCCATGATCATCGCGTAGATGATGAGGACGAGCATCACGAGCCAGCCCTGCCAGGTCCGGGGACCGTAGCCGTAGCCGTGCGGCTTGCGGCCGAACCACGGGCGCTTGGGCTTAGGCCGGTACGGGTCGCTCTCCGGGTCGTAGACCGGGTCCTCGTTGTCGGTCATGTGACCGCGGTCTCCGGCCTCATGGCTGCCGCCTCCTGCGCGAGCCAACTACCCCGACTCTGATAACAGTATGTACTCGAACGCGCTCTGCCCTCGCCGCCGCACGAGGACCGACAGGAAAGGCACCGGCTCACGACATGAGTACCGAGCGACCAGAGCCAGCCTCGACCGCGCCCGAGCGAGAGATGCTGCGGGCCTTCTTGGACTTCCAGCGCGCGACCCTGGCGATGAAGTGCGAGGGACTGTCCGACGAGGACCTGAGCCGCCGGTCGGCGCCACCGTCCACGCTCACGCTGCTCGGCCTGGTGCGGCACATGGCCGAGGTCGAGCGCACCTGGTTCCGCCGGGCGATCGCCGGCGAGGATATTCCGCTGGTCTGGTCCGACGAGATGGACTTCCAGGCCGCTTTCGACCTCACCGGAGCCAGCGGCCGGGCAGCGTTTGAGGCCTGGCAGGACGAGGTGGAGCACTCCCGGCGGATCGAGCGGGCCGCACCCTCACTGGACGTCACTGCCTACCAGCCGAGGTGGGAGGAGGACGTATCGCTGCGGCTGGTGATGCTGCACGTGACGCTCGAGTACGCCAGGCACAACGGGCACGCGGACCTGTTGCGCGAGGCAATCGACGGAACGGTCGGCGCCTGACCCGGTCGCCGCGGTGCGGCCAGGTCGCCGGTCAGGCGTGCTTGGAGAGCGGTTCGGGTTGGGGGGAGACGTCCGGCTCGGGCCGGGACGCCGGCCTTCCCGGCAGGAGCAGGCTAACCGGGACGGCGAGAGCGGTGATGATGACCGCCCACCAGAAGGACTGCCGGAAACCGTGGGCCAGTGCCGCGCTGATGTGCGCGCCGGTCAGGGCCCGCTGCAGGATGACGGTCAGGACGGCGATGCCGATTGAGCCGCCGAGCTGCTGGGTGACGCGGATGAGGATGCTGGCGTGGGGGATCTCGTCGCGGTTCATGCCGGAGAATCCGGCGCCGCCCAGCGGGATCATGGCTGCACCGAGCCCGGTGCCGCGCACGAGCAGGACGGCCATCAGGAAGACCTGGCTGGTGCGGGCGGTGACGAACGCGAACGGGATGGTGGCGACGCAGGCGACGACCAGGGAGGCGAAGGCTACCGAGCGCGGTCCGAGCCTGTCGGTCAACTTGCCGGCAATCGAGCGCGAGAGCAGGGTGCCGACGCCCTGGGGGATGAGGATGAGCCCGGCGCCGAGCGCGGTGGTACCCCTGACCTGCTCGAAGTAGAGCGGCATCAAGAGCATGGTGCCGTAGAGGGCGGCGCCGCAGAGGACGAGCGACACCGAGGCCGAGGCGAGCGGGCGGTGGCGCAGCAGGCGGATGTCGACGAGTGCGTTCGACCTGCGGTGCAGGGCCCAGGCGATGAACGCGGTGACGAGAGCCAGGCCGGCGAGCAGCGGGGCGACGACCTGGATGCTCGCCAGGCCGTTGGTTCCGTCGATGCGCGAGAGGCCGTAGATGACGGCCGCGACACCGGGCGAGAACAGCAGCAGGCCGGCGAGGTCGAGCCGGGGCCGGCGGGTGATCGGCTCGTGGGCGGGCAGGTTGCGCCCGGCCAGGTAGACCCCGGCGAGGCAGAACGGGATGTTGATGATGAACATCCACCGCCAGTCGCCGAAGTGCAGGATGACTCCGCCGAGGACCGGGCCGAGCACCGGGCCGAGCGCGGTCGGCACCGTGATGACTGACATGATCTTGCCGATGTTGCGGCCTCCGGCGGCCTGCATGATCAGGGTCGCCGTGAGGGTCATCATCAGGCCGCCGCCGGCGCCCTGCACGACCCGGAAGGCGATCAGTGCCGGGGCGCTCCAGGCCGAGGCGCTCAGGATCGAGCCGGCCAGGAAGATGCACAGCGAGATGATCCAGAGGCGTTTGCCGCCCAGGGCTGCCTGGGCCCATCCGGCGATCGGCATGGTGACGGCGAGCGCGAGCAGGTAGGCGGTGCTCACCCACTGGATGGTGCTCAGGGGCGCGTGCAGGTCGCGGCCGAGGTCGTTGATCGCGACGCTGATGATGGTGGAGTCGAACACGACGGCGAGCGCGCCGATGATGATCGTGAGAGCGATGCGCAGCACGCGGGGGTCGATGTGGTCCCCGCCGCCGGGGGCGGCGGGCCGCGCCTTTGGTGCGGTGGCCATCGAGGGCTCCTTCCGTCGGCACAGGCGGTGGCCCCTGCCAGGAACGAACGTCGTTCGTCACGAACATAGTACGTCACGATGCCGCTCGTGTCATCAATGCACCGGCTCTAAGCTGGACGTACAATGTTCGCCAGGAACCCCGTACGCTTGGCGCGTGCCTCCGGCGCTCCGATCGATCTCGTTTCACCGAAGAAGGGAGCTGGCACGATGACCGCCGCGGCCGCCCACCGGTCGACCCGCGACCGTCCTGCGAAGCCGCCACTGAGCGAGGACGCGGTGGTCGATGCCGCCCTGGAGATCCTGAAGTCGGACGGGCTGGAGGCGGTCACGATGCGGCGGGTCGCCACCGCCTTGGACACCGGCCCGGCCTCGCTCTACGTCTACGTCGCCGGCCGCGAAGGGCTGCTCCAGGCGATGCTCGAGCGCATTTTCGCCTCGGTCGCGCTCGAAGATCCCGACCCGGCCCGCTGGCGCGCGCAACTGCACGCGCTCCTGCTGCGGATGCGCGGCGCCCTCGTCGCCCATCCCGGGATCGCCGAGACCGCCATCGCCGCACCGCCGAGGACCGACGCGACCTTCCGGCTGGTGGAGAACATGCTGGCGATCCTGCTCGCTGGCGGGCTCGACCCCCAGAACGCCGCGTGGGCCGCCGACATCTTCTCGATGGTGGTCAGCCACGCCGCCATCGAAACTGACGTGCGCGTCACCGACCACCAGGAACGGGCCAGGAAGCTCTACGAAACGTTCTCCGGCCTCTCGCCCGACCGGTTCCCCCTGATCACCGCCCACGCCGCGGAGCTGGTCGACGGCGACGCCGACAAGCGCTTCCGCATCGCGGTGGACGTCGTGATCGACGGCGTGCTCGCCCGGACAGCCCGCGAGTAACTGAGCGGAAACCGGCCGAGCTGGCCAGGGTGCGCTCGGCGGCTTGGCCGCATCGGAGCCCGCGGATGACTTGGGGCCGGGGTAAGCGCGGTCATGGCCGCGGTGCGGCCAGGTCGCCACGGCCGGTGCGCAGCAGCCAGGTCAGCGTGCCGACGATGATCGCCGGACTTGCCGGCTGCCAGCCGACGGCCAGCACCGCCACGGCGCTGACGGCGCCGGCCACGGCCACGCGCAGGGCCAGCACCACCGGCCGCCCGCGGCGGACCCGGTCGGCGAAGAGCCTGAACCCGCCGGCCAGCCGGAGGCCGGGGAGTCCACGCGGGCGAGCAACTCCGCGCGAGCGAGGAGACGGGCGCGAAAGGCTCCAGCGATGCAGGCGAGCCCGGCGGCGCGGCCGTCTCGCCCGCAGGTCGGCCAG
>JASIBJ010000679.1 GCA_030045215.1 Streptosporangiaceae bacterium
CCGGCCGAATCGCCAACAAGTTCGATCTGCACGGCACGAACCTCACGACCGATGCCGCGTGCGCCAGCTCGCTGGCCGCGCTCCACTCGGCCATAGCGGAACTATCGCTGCACGAGTCAGACCTGGTCATCACCGGCGGCGTCGACACGATGAACGATGTCCTGATGTACACGTGCTTTTCCGCGACGCCGGCGTTGTCCCCGACGGGCGACTGCCGGCCGTTCTCGGCCGCCGCCGATGGGACCATGCTGGGCGAGGGCGTGGTCATGTTCGCGCTCAAGCGGCTCACCGACGCGGAGCGCGACGGTGATCGCATCTACGGCGTCATCCGGGGCGTGGGCACGTCCTCCGACGGTCGCGGCACGGCGATTTACGCGCCGCTGCCGGCCGGCCAGATGCGTGCCTTGCGGCACGCGTATGAACGGGCGGGGTACGGCCCGGAGACTGTCGAGCTCGTCGAGGCGCACGGCACCGGGACCAGCGCGGGCGACGCCGCCGAGTTTGCCGCGCTGCGCAGCGTGTTCGACGACTCGGGCCGCGAGGACCGGCAGTGGTGCGCGATCGGGTCGATCAAGTCGCAGATCGGCCACACCAAGGCGGCTGCGGGTGCGGCCGGCCTGCTGAAGGCCGTGCTCGCGCTGCATCACAAGGTCCTGCCCCCCACGATCAAGGTTGACCAGCCCAATCCGGCGCTCGAGCTCGAGAGCAGCCCGTTCTACCTCAACACCGCGGCCCGCCCGTGGATCCGGCCCCAGGGAGGTGAGGACGTGCCGCCGCGGCGGGCGTCGGTGTCGAGCTTCGGGTTCGGCGGCACCAACTTCCACGTGACGCTGGAGGAGTACGTCCCGGCGGCGCGCTCGCCCGCGCGACCGGCATGGTGCCTGCCGTGCGCTCCGACCGAACTGATCCTGATCAGCGGTCCCGATTCGGCCGCACTGCTCGACCGGGCCAGGCAGCTTGACCCCGGTCGCAGCCTGACCGACCTCGCCCGCCAGACCCAGCAGGACTTCAACTGCGACGAGCCCGCGCGGCTGGCGGTCGTGGCCCGCGATGCGGACGACCTAACAGCAAAACTGCACGCGGCGGCGTCCGCGATCGAGAACGGGCGGCCGCTGCCAGCCCAGGGGCACGTTCACCTCGGCGTCGGCCCGGCGGCACCGGGACTGGTGGGGTTCCTGTTCCCTGGCCAGGGGTCCCAGTACGTCGGCATGGGGGCGGACCTGGCGATGCACCTGCCGTCAGCCCGGATGGCCTGGGACCGGGCCGCGGCGCTTGAGCTTGGCGATGTGCCGCTGCACCAGGTGGTTTTCCCGCGTCCGGTTTTCACCGAGGCGGAGCGGGCCGGGCAGGAGGCACGGCTGACGGCGACCGAGTGGGCCCAGCCCGCCCTGGCCGTGCATAGCCTTGCGCTGCTCGGCGTGCTTGGCGGGCTGGGCCTGGCACCGGTCTGCGTGGCGGGTCACAGCTTCGGGGAGCTTGTTGCGCTGCACGCGGCCGGGGCCTTCGACGCGGAGACTCTGGTCCGGCTGGCCCGCGTCCGCGGCAAGCTCATGCGCGATGCGTCGTCGACTCCGGGCGCGATGCTCGCGGTGACGGCCGGCCGGGAGGAGGCCGAGGCGGCCGTGGCGGATCTGCCTGACCTCTGGCTCGCCAACCACAACGGGCCGAGCCAGGTGGTGTTCGCCGGGACCCGGTCGGCCCTGGAGGCTGCCGCGACGCGGCTGGCCGACCGGGGAGTCACGGTCGCGTGGCTGAACGCGGCAACCGGTTTCCACAGCCCGCTGGTAGCGTCGGCAGCCGAGCCGTTCCTGAACGTGCTGCGCCAGACCGAGGTGACGGCGCCGGCTCTGGACGCCTACGCCGGCCGCGACGCGGTCGCCTACCCGGCAGACGCGACCGCGGTCCGCGACGGGCTGGCCGCGCAGATCGCGACGCCTGTGCGCTTCGTCGACGTGGTCGAGGCGATGTACGAACGCGGAGTCCGGACGTTCGTCGAGGTCGGCCCTGGTGCGGCGCTGACCGGCCTGACGGGGCAGATACTCGGCGATCGCCAGCATCTGGCCACCAGCCTGGACCGCCGCGGACGGCACGGGATGACGAGCCTGCAGGATGGACTGGGTCGGCTGGCAGTCGGCGGAGTCGCGATCAACTTCGCCGCGCTATGGCGCGACTGTGCGCCTGCCGCCGCCCCCGGCGCGGCGCCGCAGCGCCGGAAGACTGAGGTCGCGATCGACGGCGGCAACTATGGCCGGCCCTACCCCCAGCACGGCGCCGCCGCGTCGCCGAACGGGACGGCTGCCGGGCAAGTCCGGGTCGCCCCGACGAGCCAGGATCCGCCCGCTGGCAACGGCGGTCCCGCGCCCGCGCACGAGCTGCCCAGATCAGAACCGTTGTCGACGGCACCGGCGATCCCCGCGGCGGCAGTGACGCCGACCGCGCGGCCAACGTCGGACCAGGTGGTGGACTCGGTCGTCATCCCGTCCGTCCAGGCGGTCCCGGTCAACGGCGACCCGGCCTG
>JASIBJ010000680.1 GCA_030045215.1 Streptosporangiaceae bacterium
GGCTATCGGGGGGTCAGCACCCGAAACTCACGGCCATCGGGATCGGTCATGACCACCCAGCTGACCTCGCCCTGGCCGATGCCGATGCGAGTCGCCCCGAGGGAGATGAGAAGGTCGAGCTCGGCTTGCTGATCACCGTGTACGGGTGGAGCAAGGTCGAAATGCAGTCGAGTGTTCCCGGTCTGCGCCACCAACCACGCACCGTCCCAGGAGATCTTTGGACCGCCCCGCGGCGAGCGGATCGCGGTCTGCAGACCCTGGTCCCAGATCACCGGCCAGCCCAGCGCTTCGCTCCAGAAGTACCCGACCTCCGGTGAACCGGCGCACGTCAGCTCGGCTAGGAATCCGCAGCCGGCAAGCCAGTTGTTGCCCGGCTCGATGATGCAGAACTCGTTGCCTTCGGGGTCTGCGAGCACGACATGACCCTCCTCCGGGCGTTGGCCGATGTCGAAATGCCGGGCGCCGAGGGCGAGCGACCTTGCCACCGTCTGCCGCTGGTCCCCGAGGGACGTGCTTGTCAGATGGAAGTGCCTCTCGTACGGGCTGGACGCCTGCTCCTGGGTAGGACGAAATCGGAAACGGAACCCGGTGTCATCGCTTGGCAGCAGCGCGATGCGGTCGCGGGCGTCGTCGGCCATCTCCCAGCCGAGCACGCCGCCCCAGAAGCGCGCCAGACGAACCGGGTCGTTCGCATCGAAGCAAATCGCCAGAAGCTGACAAGTCATCGCGCTTAAGCACCTCCGATCTGCCCGCCCACACGGCAGACGGGGCACGTGCTCCGCGCCCAGCGAGAACGCTAGGGCAGGGCACCTGCCACACCAAGCGAATAAGTCAAAGGCGATGTACTCATGCACGCGGTCTGGCATCTTCGGTTCCTGCTAGAGACCGACATCCAGGCCCAAGCCGCCTTGGACGACCACTGGCGGCACAGCCTCAACGATCTCCAGCCAGCGCTCGCCAGCATGTACACGGGCGACTAGCCCGGACCGTCCGCTACTGTCGGCTGGCCAACCAGCCGAGCACTTGGCAAACCAGGCAGGCCCTAGCTCGCCGCGTCCTGCGTGCCTCGTGAGCCTTGTCAGTGGCGCCACCACTCACCAGGGGATCGGCGCCGACGAGGATGACGGGGACGAGTAAGACGGGGTCGGGCTGGCCGGGTGGGTAAGAATCACTGTGCCATTAGCGTGCCATTAACAGCGGTCGACAGCGGTACGCGACGGTCACTCGCAGATCGTGGTCGGACCAGGTGGACGGATTACCACCAGGCAGAAGCAGCGATTTGCAAGCGGGGGTCAGGGGTTCGAGTCCCCTTAGCTGGCACCCTTAGCTGCACCATGACCTGGTCGGGCGGCGCCATGCGGCGCCGCCGAAGCCGGGCTCGAACCGGCTGTGGCGCTTTGTAGACGCGCCCCTAAACCGCTTGGGCGACCTCGGCGTCCCCTACGGGACTCGAACCTGGAGCGAGGATCTCGCGTTGTGCCCAGGATGGTGACAGGCGGAACCACCGCGTCTCCGCCGCCTTAGCGCCATCATGATGATCAACTGCTAGCGACGCTAGATAATCTGCCTGAAAAGGAACCTACTCTCGAAAGGCAGCAAGATGGGCAAAAGACCAATCGGCATCGCTGCCGTCACCAGCATCACAGTCGCGGTGGCAGCCTTACTGACCCTGGGTACCACCGCTGTATCTGCCGCCACGTCGAGGGCTTCGGCTCCCGCTCACGTCACCGCGCCGAGCGCTGCGGAAGCAGCTTCGGGCTGCGTGACCGAGATATTCAGCATCGCCGACGAGCCCTACTACGAGCCATGCGTGCTCGATGAGCAGGTGCTGTTGAACAACCTCTGGTCCAAAGGTATGCCTGGCCTCTATAAGCTCGCGACCGACGGCTACTACGGACCCCTCACAACCGGCGACGTCGAACAGTTCCAAAGGGATGCGGGCGACAGTGTCGACGGGGTGACTGGTCCTGAGACCTGGGGCTCGTTGTGCATTATCAATGCCGGCAACGGATTCACGGGCGTCTACTGGCACGACGCAGGATGCAACACCGAGCCGTGACTGTAGCCCAAACCGCCCAACTCTTACCTAGCGGCTAGACCGCCCTGTGGCCTCCAGCCCCGGACCTGATGCTCTATCCGACTGGGCTGCCGACCATCCCGCGGCCGGTTCGCGCGGATCGCCGCCGCAGCCGAGCGCGAGCAGCTGACCTACCTGGGCTTCCTCGCCGAGTTGGTAATGGCTGAGTGCGACGACCCGGACCGCCGCCGTGCAGCCGCCGGATCCATGATGCGGTGTCCCGCGACAAGCGGATCGAGGAGTTCGACTTCGCCGCCAACCCGGGTCCGCTACACCCTGGCGTCCAAAACTGGTGAACGAGCTCGCAGAAGCGGCCGACGACAAGCAGCTATGCCGCACTATCAACCGCTACGGCCGCGTCGACCTGTTTTGTCTCGACGAACTCGGATACATGGACCCAGGCGGGAGCTTGTAAAGCCAGCCACGCCGGTTAGCTTGTGCTCGTGCCGCACTACGACGCCGACGACCCTGGCGAAGCCTTTGCAGCGCACGTGCACGCCTGCTTCGCGGGACACAAGCTAACCCGGCAGAGCTGGCCACTCGGCCCAGTGGAGCGGCGGATACCTGGCTTCTTCGTCTATGCCGCCGGACCAGGGCCGCGATTCCCCGGATGGAGCTACCTGACCGCCGGATGCTGGAAGGCCACCGCGCGACGCCAGCATGGCCTGGAGTTCATCCTGTCGGCCAACGCCGAAGACATTCGCCACGTCGAGGTGCTCACCATGCTCGCCTACTACCACGCCGGGCCACAATCGCAGCGTCTGGACCTCTGGCATACCGCACCCATCGGCGAACCGTGGACGCCAGGCTCACGCTGCGAGTTCGTGCTCATCGACCTGCCCTACGCCTACGGTCCCGACCTGGAGTCCTGCTCCTGGAACAACGGACACGTCCGCACGCTCGCCGCGCTTCCGATCACGGCAGCCGAGCAAGCCCTGAAGATCGACCAGGGAGTCGAGCAGCTCGAGCAACGGCTCGAAGACGCAGCAGCCGACTTTGCCAACCCCCTCAGACCCTCCGTCGCCTAACGCCGCTGCACCACGGCACATCCGGGGCCCGATCAGGCCGTCACTATGGGGCCAGTTCAGGTTGACACAGTCAAAGTCGTTGAGCCCGGTGGGAGCGCCTGGCTACGGGCCTCCTCGTCGACATGCGTGTAAATCTGAATCGTCGTGGAAACATGCGCATGGCCCAGGATCACCTGGGCGTCGCGCGGCGGGACGCGGAGCTTCTTCAGCAGTGAGGCTGGTGTGGCGCACATGGTGCTGGCGCGGCTGCCCCAGCGATCGCCGGGTGGCTAATTCGCGGTGAGGTTGCGGGGCAGTGCACTGCGGAACCGTTCACCCAGCCAGGCCGTCCAAGGTGGCAGCGCAGTTGTGACCTGGAGACTGCCGTGAAGCGAGCGCTCGCCCTGATGTGCCTGATTGCCGTGCTGTTGGTGGCATGCTCGGCGGCTCCCCACAACCATCCGGCCCTGGGAGCCGTCACCGGAAGGCTGGTGATCGAGGGGGGCGCGGGCGGTGCGCCGCCCGTTCGCCCGATCCAGGGAGTCGTCCAGTTCATCGGCGGCCGCCATCTGCCGGTCACGGTCAGCACCAACGTCGCCGGGGCGTTCTGGGTGCAGCTGCCCGTCGGCCGCTACCAGGTTTCCGACCGATCGCCGCACGTCCTCGGGCCGGGCGGCGCGTGGTCGGCCGCGGCGCCAGTGACGGTCACCGCGCATCACACCACCGCCATCACTCTCACTTTGTTCGTTCCCTGACCCCTGCTGTCCGGTCGGGCCGGTCGCTGGCCCCGGCCGCTCTACATTGTTGATCCGAGCGTCCATATCGACGTCCGACCGGTGCAGGGCGCACAGCTCTCCCCAGCGCGAGCTGGTGCAGGTGGCCATTAGCACGAGTGCCTGGTAGCGGACTTCGGTGCCTCTTGACCAGCCGGTCTATTCCCGGCACTCTGTCGTTCGTACTTGTCGGCCTCGATTGTCCAGCGCTGGCTCCCGACGCCAAGCCCGCCTGGGGCGCCGCTGCGCCGTCGGCTATGCCGAGCCTTGACTCGGTTCGCCCTCGCCTCGGAGCCGCGCCTACGAGAAAGACAAACGCAACCAGCAGACCGGGGACCCCAGGAGGGAATTGCGCGGTGAGCGCGGAGGCGACTTCGGGACCAGCTGACGCCGAACCGCGCGCCCTTGTGCGTCCGCGCCAGAGCTTCGTTACCGCCACTGGCTGGGCTGCGCTGCTGACGGCCGCCCTCGCGATCTGGGTGGCAATCGAATCCAGAATCTACGGTCCTGGGTGGCTGCTCTGGCTGGCGGCTGGTCTGCCGCCGGCCGTTGCTGGCGCACTAAGCCTGGCAGGGCGGCGAGCCCTGAGCG
>JASIBJ010000681.1 GCA_030045215.1 Streptosporangiaceae bacterium
TGGATACGGCTCGGTCTCGTAGTACGCGGGCTCCGGCTCGGTCGCCGGGCAGACGATCACGCCGCCGTCGGAGCACACCGTCAGCAGGTGGTTCGGTGTGGCTATCCCGCGGCCGAGCCGTTGGTCGACTAGATCGAGCGCGTCGGCGACGGTGGGATGCGGCTGGCTCAAGGTCAGCAGAACGTGGCCGCCGATGACGCGCCGTATCCGGCTGGGCTCGTTTCGTTCGAGATCCTGACGGCTCGGGTGCTCGATGACCTCAAGTACGCGGTCAAGGTGCTCGTCGCGGACGAGGATCTCACCCTCGGCGTACATGTGGTCGATGCCGCCATCGATCGCCGGCACGACCGTGATCTGCTTCGCGCCGTCTGGGTGATTGAGGAAGGCGCCGACCACGTGTTCAACCTCATCGGCGACCTCGATCTTCAGACCGTTGCGCAAACCCCCGGGCTCGGTCACGTTGTCCCTCCGTACTTGACCAACATGGAGTGCGCCTGCGCCGGGCCCGAGTGGTCCCGGCTCGGCCGGCGGCGGGGGCCCACGCGCCCGCCGCCGGTACTCCTATGGAGCGAGCTCCTGTCGGCTTGATACCGCATGAGGAAGCATTTTTGCAGAATCACTGCTCTCCGACCTGCCTATAACTTTATGCGTTAATTCTATTACTTTAAGTTACATAGGCTAAAGACCCGATTAAAGTATAAAAGTAGAAAGTACTTTCGTGAGTTATCAGGCGGCTAGATCCGATATGCGGACTACCCTTGGTGTGTGGAGGGAACGGCAGTACCAACCGGCGTGAGTCGCCGCGAGGACGATGACCTTCTGCGGCTCGCTGTGTCCCGTCCGCGTGACGCGATCGCAATGGCGCAGCGCATCCTGGCCGGTCGGCCCGGCCCGCGCGAGGCGTCGGTGGCACACCAGGCGGCCGGGATAGTCCACCGCGACAACGGGGACATCAACGCCGGCGTTTGCGAACTCCGAATTGCGCTGCGGCTCGCTCGCCGGAGTGGATCGGTGGAGCGCGAAGCGGACGTGTTGAGCTCCCTCGGGGCTGCACTCGTCTATGCGGGAAGGACCGTATCTGGTCTGGCCGCGTTCGAACGCGCTGCGAAGTTGGCATCCGATCGGCTCCTGGGGCGAGTGTTGCACCGACGCGGAACGCTGCTGTGGACGCTCGGCCGTTACGCGCCCGCGCTTGAGGATCTTCGTCGCGCCGTAACTCTGCTAGAGCGGTCGGGCGACGTGACGTGGATGGCTTGGGCGCTCACCACCCGCGGCGTTGTTTATCTGGGGCTGGGGTCGCCGGTCCGGGCCGATGCCGACTTCGCGGCGTCGGGCCGCATCTACGCGCAAACCGATCAGCAGCTAGCGCTAGCCCATACAGTGCTTAACCGCGGCATCGCCGCGCACCGATCCGGCGACCTGCCCACAGCGCTGGCGTTCTTCGATGAGGCGGCCATCCGCTACCGGGCACTCAATGTCCCGACGCCAGAGCTTAGCCACGCACGATGCGCCGCACTGCGCACTGCCGGACTCACAAGAGAAGCGCTCCCCGAGGCTGACGCTGCGATTAACGAGATCGAGCGGTCCGGTGGGCAGGCCACGAGGAAGGCCGACCTGCTCCTGATGGCGGCCGACTGCGCGCTGGCAGCGGATCAGCCTCAGGTGGCTGTGGAGCGAGCCGAGGCGGCTTGCCGCCTCTTTCGGTCGCAGCGGCGGGACCGATATCTGGATCACGCGCGGATAGTAGTGATCCAGGCCAGCTATGAAGTCGGTCCCGTATCAGGACGGCTCCTGCTCAGCTCGAGCAGGGTGGCCATCCGGCTGCAAGGGCTTGGCTCAAACGAGGCGCCAAGGGCGCACCTACTGGCCGGGCGAATTGCCTTGGACCTAGGTCGCCGCGCCGAGGCCGACCGGCACCTGCTGGCGGTAGCACGAACGCGGCGGCGCGGGCCCGCCATCTCCAGGGCGACGGGCTGGCTCGGTGCGGCGCTGCTGGCCCAGGCGTCCGGGGAACCCCGCCGGATGCTCGCCGCGTGCCGCCGCGGGCTCGAGGTTCTGGACGATCACCGGTGGACACTCGGGGCGTCGGAGCTACGGGCCCAGGCGACCGCGCACGGCACCGAGCTAGCGACGGTCGCCCTCCGCTATATGGCACAGGCTGGACGTCCTCGGCCGTTTCTCGGCTGGGCCGAACGCTGGCGTGCTACGTCGGCAGCTGTGCCCGCGGTGCGGCCGCCGGCCGACCCTGAGCTCAATGCCGACCTGGCCATGCTGCGTGCCGTGACGGTGCGGCTGGACGAGGCTCGCGAGAAAGGCTCGCCGACGGGCGCGCTCCAGCGGGAGCAGTTGCAGCTAGAAGGCGCGGTGCGTGCCCGATCCCTGCTGGCTCGGGGTACGGCGGAGGCTGCCGGTGGCGGACTCGATGTCGCCGAACTGCTGGATCAGCTCGGCGAGGTCCAGCTGGTTGAACTCGTCGACGTGGACGGCATCCTGCATGTACTGGCCTGCACCGCCGGCCGGGTCCGGCAGTTCCGCGCCGGCGCGACCGCAGAAGCCGTCCGCGCCGCCGAATACGCCGGCTTCGCTCTCCGGAGGCTCGCCCGCGACCGGCCGCATAGCGATCCGGCCAGCACGCTGGCGGTCCTCGCGGCGGCCGGACCACGGCTGGAGGCGGCGCTGCTCGGGCCCGCTGCCGACTACCTGGGTGACGGCCCGGTCGTCGTGGTGCCGCCGGGCAAGCTGCACGCGATCCCGTGGGCGCTGCTGCCCGCGCTGAGAGATCGGGTGTTCAGCGTCGTCCCCTCGGCCGCTGCGTGGCTGCGGGCAACCACGGCCAAGCCGCCCGAGCGGCAGCATGTCACGCTTGCGTGCGGGCCCGGCCTGACCACCGATGGCGCCGAGGTACCGGAGGCAGCCAAGCTCTACGACGATGTCACGATGCTGGCGGGAGCGCAGGCCACCGTCGGCAATGTTCTGTCCGCCCTGGACGGGGCCTGGCTTGGCCACATCGCCGCGCACGGCAGCTTCCGCGCCGACAGCCCGCTGTTCTCCTCGCTGCGCATGCACGACGGTCCGCTCACTGTCTACGACTTCGAGCAGCTTGGGCGGGCGCCGTACCGGCTCGTCCTGTCGAGTTGCGACTCGGGTGTTCTGGCGCCGGTCGGCGCCGACGAGCTGCTCGGCCTGGTCGCCAGCCTGCTGCCGCTCGGCACTGCCGGGATCGTCGCGGGCGTTGTTCAGCTCAACGACCGCGCGGTCGTCCCGCTGATGGTCCAACTGCACCAGCACCTGCGGGCCGGCCGCGGCCTAGCCGAGTCGATGTACAGCATCCGCCACGGCGCCACCGGAGATCCAGTCGAGCGCGCTGCCGCGGTGTCGCTGCTGGCGCTTGGCGCGGGCTGACCAGCCGTCAATCGTTACAGCGAGATCCACCCGGTGAGGACCTCGACGCCGCTGTCCGTCCTGCAGTGCAGCCGGAACGATCCGGACGGGATCGGCTCGATCGCGAAAAGACCGATCTGGTCGGTGGTCACGGCCGTCTCGGCGCCGGCCTTTGGCTGGACCTTGATCGTGCTGGCCTCGCCCGGGACGACCTGGCCGATCAGCGAGTCGGGCGTCACTTCGAGCTCGATCGTCAGGTGCGCGGAGGTAAAGGTCAGGGCACGGATTGACGCGGTCTCGGCCCTGGTGCTGGGCACGGGGTCCAGGTCGCGGGTGGAATCATAGGTGAGCTGCGCCAGCTCAGCGTCGATATTGTGCCACGCGAAGGCGTTCTTGGCGGCGGTCACGAAATCGGCCGGCACGGATTCCCTGGCCCGGATGGCCCGCCGCAGCGCGACGAGGAGCTGTTCGTCTTTCATCGTGCTCACCTCCGGGTTTCCTTCAGTTTCACGCTTCCTGGCTGGTTGTAGAGGACAGCACTCAGGTGTGGCGACCGGCGCAGCCGGTCCAGGCAGCGTGCGCGCGTGGGCCCGATCGATCCGACCGGCATGCCCAGCTTCTCGCTGATCTCGGCGTAACCAGGGGCCGGATCGCCGATCAACAGGGACAGCAGCTCGTGGCAGCTTGCGGGCAGTTCCGCGAATGCCGCGCGCAGCGCCGCGTTGAGCTCGGCGTCGATGATCTCCTGCTCGATCACGGTGGCTGACAGATCCGGCGGCATCTGCTCCTCGGGCGGCAGCCCGTGGCGGTCGTGCCGGCGGGCGGCACGCACAACGCGCAGGCATTCGTGCTTGGTGGTCGTCGCCAGCCAGCCAGGCAACGCGGCGGGCTCACGAAGGTCTGCGATGTTCTCGACGAGCAGCAGCCAGACGCTCTGGCCGACATCGTCGATGTCCTGGCGCTCGAGCTGGTAGCGGACGCAGATTGACCACACCAGCGGGGCGTAGCGCTCGATGAGCTCGTTCCATGCCCCCTGATCGCCGCCGCATACCCGGTGCACCAGGGCAATGACCGACGGGTCGTCGCGCATGGCGTGTCCTTTCCGAGCCGGCCGACGCTTCAACATCGTAATCCTGCTAAGTGCGCAGTTCCCATGATCCACGGATGGTTCGGCCAGTCGGGTGCAAGACCCGGATTTGTCAGGCAACGCGGGAGCACTCCCTCATGACCTGCAGAGCGGGCGTCGGCCCCGCAGATACACCAGCGGGTGGGTGAAATCCCGGTAATTCGCGGCTGTGCGCCGCCACTGACGCGCGCGAGACCGGCTCAGGATGCACGCGGTGAGTCAGGCATGCAGGCATGTATCAGAACACTCTGCTTCTGCTCCGCAATCCGGAACTGGCGTAGCGGCCGGTGCCGCAAGACGACAAGAGGGGTAACGATGGCTCTCTGGTCCTGGCTTGACATTCCCATCGCCGTGCTGGTCCTGGCCTCTGCCCGTGGCGTCCCCCTGTGGCTCGACAGGAAGAACGCGCTGGCGGCGTCGAGCCTCGCGGTCACGGCGGTCCCAGAAGCCTGCCCGATCGGCCTCGAGTCGGCTGGCCTGGCCGAGTCGGACGAGCGGCTGGCCGAACCCGGCTGTCTGGCCAGTGCACTTGATCCTCGGGACCTGGTGATGCCGCAGCTGACGCCGTGCCCGCAATGCGGTCTGCCCGCAGAGATCCGGGAAAACTTCTACCTGAACAGTACCGACGGCCCCGTTGAGCACGTCGCACTGAGTTGCATCGATGACCACCACTTCCGGATGGCCACGGACCGGCTGCCCGCGGCAAAGGTCGGGCGGTCGCGCGAGTTCGATCCGGTCGGGCCAGTGGGGACATCGGCGCGGCCAACGACTTGGTAGTGGCGATTCCGCCCACTTCCGAGCGGCCCCCGGTGGCAGTGCAGGCGGGGAACCCTGCCGCCGGGGGCCTGAAACCGCCAGGGCTGGCGATCGCCGGTTGCGAGGACACGGAGGCTCCGCGCAGCCGGCCCCGGCTGACGCCGTGGCCGGGCGCGGTGTGCTCGCTAAACCCGCTGCAGCCGGTGGTCTTTCCGGGATTGGCCGGTTGCGGATGAGGTTGCGCCATTCGAGTGAGCCTGGGACGCTCGGTGCGGCACGGTTCGACGGAGGGGCAAGCATGGGCGAGCGGCGCGTCGACGCTAGTCGCGATGACAACGGAGCAGGGCCTGTGGCGGGCAAGGCCCGATCGCGTGGCCCGAGCCGGCGGGCGCTGCTGGGAGCCTCGCTCGCGGCCGGCGCCATGGCAGGCAGCGGTGCGTGGCAGTCGGCCGCCGCCCAAGGCGGAATCAGGGGCACGGTTCGCGCAATGCGCGGCGCGGCCGGGCAGGGCAGTGCGAGCGCGCCTGTTCTCCGCGCACCCGGCTCCTTGCCGTATCCAGAGCTTGCGGCGGGGACGGACACCATTCCCGAGATCCAGCACATCGTCGTGCTGATGATGGAAAACCACTCCTACGACAATCACCTCG
>JASIBJ010000682.1 GCA_030045215.1 Streptosporangiaceae bacterium
GCCGCGCCCCGCCAGCGCCGCAGCCACCCTCGCGACCTGGTCGACGCACTCGCCCCGGGCTGCGTGCCACAGCAGCGTCGCGGACAGGGCCGTCGTGGCGTCCGGCGCGCACCGCAGGACTTCCCGCCGCAGCCCGGAGACGTCCAGGCTGAACGCGCGCGCCCCGATCAGGAAGCCGGCCAGCACATCGTCTCCGCTCGGGGTGAGCCCGGGGCCGCGACCGAGCAGCCGCGGTACCAGCCAGCCAGGGTCGGCGCCGCGCAGCCCGCTCAGCAGGGCACCGTTGATGTCGGCCGATGCGGGGTCGGGCAGGGCGGCCAGCACCCGCGCGAGCGCAGCCGGGACGACGGCGCCCGGTGACACGCTGGCCGGAGCCCACTGCCGCACCGGGCTGATCTCGACCGGGCCCGCCGGGCCGGTCCAGCTCACGGCGCCACCGCCGACCGTGCATGGCCCGCTCGCCGAGTCCGGCGGCGCCAGCCCGCAGAGCGGCATCTCCCCGCTCGTGCGAGGTAGCAGCAGCCCGCACGGCAGGCGCACGGCGTCGTGCGCGAGTATCGCCAGGACTCCGGGGCGCCCGGCCATCTCCAGGTAGAGCGCGAATGCGGTTGCTCCGAGCCAGCCCGCGGGTTGCGGTGGCCCTGCGAGCGCGGACCGCAGGGCAGTGCTCGCCGCGGCCGCCATCCTCATACTCGCGCTTCTTCCGGTCAGGGAGAGGAAATCCTCACCACTGTAGGGGCGGGACAGATCGGATCTTGTAGCCGAAGAGGATTTCGGTCACGGCTTCGGCAGCGTAGCGTCGCGCTATGGAGTTCGCGGCCGGGCTCGGCCACCGAGAGGGCGGCGCCTGCATGGCTGACCGGCACGGCACAACGCGGTGAAGCCACCGCCGCTGGATTACTCGCGGCCCGAGAACGTGACCGATGCGCTGCGCACGCTGGCCGAACTGGGGCCGGACGGCAAGGTACTGGCAGGCGGGCAGTCGCTGGTGCCGCTGCTGTCCATGCGCCTGGCCGAGCCCATGCATCTGGTGGACATCAACCGGCTGGCGGACCTCAGCTACGTCACGAAGGCCGACGGTCAGGTCCTGGTCGGCGCGCTGGCCCGGCACGCGGAGGTGCTCGCCAGCCCCGTGGCCCTCGCGGCCCAGCCGCTGCTGGCCAAGGCGCTGCGGTTCGTTGCCCACCCGGCCATCCGCAACCGGGGCACGACCGTGGGCAGCATCGTGCACGCCGACCCGGCGGGCGAGATGCCGGCCGTGCTGGCCCTGCTCGGCGGTACGGTCCGCGTGGCTGCCGCGTCCGGCGAGCGCCTGGTTGAGGCTGGTGACTTCTTCCTCGGCGTGCTCGAGTCCGATGTGCAGCCGGGCGAGCTTGCCACCGAGGTGCGCTTTCCGGTCCTGCCGCCCGGCAGCGGGACCGGGTTCGCCGAGGTGAGCAGGCGGCGAGGCGATTACGCGGTGTGCGGGGTTGCCGCGCTGGTCACGCTGAACGACCGGCAGGAAATCGAGCAGGCCAGCGCCGCGTACCTGTCCGTCGGGCCGTGCCCGCGCGTACTGGATCTCGGCGAGGCCGTCGCCGGTGTCCCGGCTGACAGCCAGAAGCTACCCGCCGCGGCCACGATGGCGCGCGAGCTGATCCACCCGGACGGAGACATTCACGCGACCGCGGAGTACCGGCGGCATCTCGCCGGAGTGCTCACCGAGCGCGCACTACTGGAAGCCCTGAGCGAGGCGAGGGACGGGGCACCGCAGGGCGCCAGGCAACCAGCGGGCAGGGCCCGGTGAACAACGCCGAGCAGGCCCACGAGGTGCGGCTCACCATCAACGGCGCGGCCCGCACCGCGATCGTGCCCGCGCGCCGGCTGCTGTCCGACTGCATCCGCCACGACCTGCGGCTGACCGGAACCCACGTCGGCTGCGAGCATGGCGTGTGCGGCGCCTGCACGGTCCTGCTTGACGGCGTGCCGGTGCGGTCCTGCCTGCTGCTCGCGGTCAGCGCCGACGGTGCCGAGATCACGACGGTGGAGGGCCTGGCCGAGCCGGACGGGACGCTGTCGCCGGTCCAGCAGGCCTTCGCCGAGTGCCACGGGCTGCAGTGCGGCTTCTGCACGCCCGGTTTCCTGACCACGATCACGGCCGGCCTGCGGGCGGTGCCGCAGCCAACCGACGAGCAGGCACGGGAGATGGTGGGCGGGAACCTGTGCCGGTGCACGGGCTACCAGAACATCGTGGCGGCGGTGCACCGGGCCGCCGAGCTGCGGCGGGAGCGCGCAACCGGCCAGGCCGACGGGGCACCTCGCCGGCCGGGACCCGGGGGCGCCGCATGAGTTCCCTGTTCGGAGCCAGGGTGCAGCGGGTGGAGGACGACCGGCTGCTGCGCGGCAATGGCGCCTACGTCGATGACCTCGGCGAGGATGCGCTCATCGCCGCGTTCGTGCGCAGCCCGCACGCTCACGCCCGTATCACCGGCATCGATGTCAGCGCCGCGCTCGGCGTAGACGGGGTGGTCGCGATCTACACCTACCAGGACCTGCCGGAGCGGCTGGCCGAGCCGCTGCCCCTGCTGATCCCCCACCCCAGCCTCACCCAAGGGAAGACGCCGTATCCG
>JASIBJ010000683.1 GCA_030045215.1 Streptosporangiaceae bacterium
TGCGAAGGCACCGCTGAACAGCCAGTTGCCGGTCACCCAGCCGAGAGCGCGGCGGATCTTCACGGCCGATATTTTGCCATGCGAATCGGACTGCTCTGGCCGCGTCCCGCCTCAGGCGCGCCCGCAGCCGGCCAGGCGATCCGCTTCGGACCGCACTGACCTCGCCCCCGCCGGAGTTGCAGCCTGCGGCCGGCGGCACCGTCCAGAACCTGCCTCTTCCGGGGTGCACGGGTGGCGGAGCCCTCGCGGGCCCGCCTACAGCGGGATGTTCCCGTGCTTGCGCGGCGGCAACGTCTGCCGCTTAGTCCTCAGCGTCCGCAGGGCGCGGGTGACCTGTGACCTGGTCTCGGCCGGCCTGATGACCGCGTCGACGTACCCTCGCTCGGCCGCGATGTAAGGGTTGAACAGCCTGTCCTCGTACTCGGTGATCCGCTGCTTGCGCAGATCGGATCGCTCCTGCGGGTTTTCAACCGCCGCCAGGTCCCGCCGGTACAGGATGTCCACGGCGCCGTCGGCGCCCATGACCGCGATCTGCGCCGTCGGCCAGGCGAGGTTGATGTCGCCACCGAGGTGCTTGCAACCCATGACGTCGTAGGCCCCGCCGTACGCCTTGCGGGTGATGACCGTGATCTTGGGCACGGTGGCCTCGGCGTAGGCGTAGATCAGCTTGGCGCCGCGGCGGATGATCCCGCCCCACTCCTGCCCGGTCCCTGGCAGGAACCCTGGCACGTCGACGAACGTCAGCACCGGGATGCCGAAGGCATCACAGGTACGGACGAATCTGGCCGCCTTCTCGGAGGCGTCGATGTCGAGCGTGCCTGCCGAGTGCATCGGCTGATTGGCCACCACGCCGACTGCGGCGCCTTCGACCCGGCCGAATCCGACGACGATGTTCTGAGCGAAGCCGGCGTGGATCTCCAGGAACTCCCCGTCATCGAGCACGTGCTCGATGACCCGGTGGACGTCGTAAGGCTGTCGAGGCGAGTCCGGTATAAGCGCGTCCAGTTCCGCGTCATAGTCCGTGACTTCGAGGCGGCTTGCGGGGTCGCCGGGCACCGGGAAGAGCGGCGGCTCCTCCAGGTTGTTCGACGGCAGGTAGGACAGCAGGTCCTTGGCGAAGTCGAGACAATCCTGCTCGTCGGTGGCCTGGTAGTGGGCGACGCCCGACTTGACGTTGTGTGCGTTCGCGCCGCCAAGTTCCTCCTGGCTCACCTCCTCGCCGGTCACCGTCTTGATCACGTCCGGCCCGGTGATGAACATGTAGGAGGTCTTATCGACCATCAGGGTGAAGTCGGTGATGGCCGGGGAGTACACCGCTCCTCCAGCACACGGGCCCATGATCAGCGAAATCTGCGGGATGACGCCCGAGGAGATCACGTTCCGATAGAAAATCTCGCCGTAGAGGCCGAGAGCAACGACGCCCTCCTGGATCCGTGCGCCCCCGCTGTCGTTGATGCCGATCATGGGACACCCGGTCTTGAGGGCGTGATCCATGACCTTAACGATCTTCTCGCCGAACACTTCGCCCAGTGACCCGCCGTTGACGGTGAAGTCCTGGCTGAACACGCAGACCGGCCGGCCATCGATGGTCCCGTAGCCGGTGACCACACCGTCGCCGTACGGCCTGGTGGCGGCCATGCCGAAGTCGTGCGCGCGGTGCCTGGCCAGCTCGTCGAACTCGGTGAACGAACCGGGGTCGAGCAGGGCGTCGACTCGCTCGCGCGCGGTCATCTTGCCTTTGGCGTGCTGGCGCTCGACCTGCCGAGCGGTTCCGGCGTGTATAGCCTCCTGCCGGCGCAGTTCCAGGTTGGCCAGCTTGCCGGCGGTGGTGTGCGGATCAGGCTGGGCCGCGTCGCCACCGGCGGCAGGCGGGACTTCGGCGGGCGGTAGCGGATCGGAGGCCATGCGGGACAGGTTAGGGCAGAAGAGCTAGCCGGTGCTTACGCCCCCGGCTGACGTGCCAGCGCTTACGGCCGGGGCTGACGTGCCGGCGCGCTCATGCCAGCCAGTTTTCGCCGGCGAGGGGAACGGCTAACCGGCACGCGGGCACGTTCGCTGCGGCCCCGCTGACTACGGTGCTGCTATGGACGGCTCCAACGGCGACCGAGCGATGCTGCGGCCGCGCGAGCTACGCGAGCGGGTACTGCGCGCCAGCAGCCTGTGGTCAGACGTGGCGGTGGTCGCCGAGACCGGTTCCACGAATGAGGACCTGATAGCGGCCGCCCGAGACGGTGCTGCCGAGGGCCGGATCCTGGTCGCCGAGCGGCAGAGCAATGGGCGCGGGCGGCTGGGGCGCAGCTGGCAAAGCGAGCCGGGCGCGGCGCTGACGTTCTCAGTGCTGCTGCGGCCGACTCGAGTTCCGCAGTCGGCGAGGGGCTGGCTGCCGCTGCTGGCTGGGGTGGCCGTCACGGCCGGTATCCGCGCGCAGACCGGCCTGGACGTCAGCCTCAAGTGGCCCAACGACGTGCTGGCCGGCCCGCCAGCGTCACCCCCCGAGCCAGCACCGCGGGCAGGCAAGCTCGCCGGAATCCTGGCCGAGCAGACGGGCGACGCGATCGTGGTCGGCACCGGACTCAATGTCGCGGCCAGCCCGGACGATCTCCCCAGGGCGAGAGCGACGTCGCTGGCGGAGCTGGGAGCACCCGGCGTGGACCGGGAGGAGTTGCTCGCTGCCATCCTGCGCGAGTTCGAGCACTGGTACCGGCGGTGGGCCGGCGGTGACTCGCCGGGCGACGCCATTGCGTCGGGACTGCGCGCAGAGTACCTGCGCGACTGCGCCACGATTGGCAAGGAGGTGCGGGTTGAGTTGCCGACTCGCGCCACTATCTGCGGGCGGGCGTGCGACATTGACGGTGCCGGCCGGCTGCTGGTCGCTACGGGCGATGCGGTGGACTCGGTGAGCGCCGGCGACGTCGTTCACGTCCGTTAGGGAACTGCAACCTCAGTAGACGACACGATGCCCGGTGGTATGCGTGGCTGTCCCACTCATGGCGCATTACGTGTCACGATGGGGCCTATGGTCAGCGCGTCAGGCCTCTCACAGGGAGAGTATTTCGTCCTGCGGGTCCACCAGCACTGGAAGACCGTCCTGCGGCCGGTGCTGACACTCGCCCTCATCATCGTGGGCCTGCTCGCCGTGCTTCTTTTCGTCCCCAAGCTGGTCACGCCGGTCAGGCTCGGCATCGGCGCGGTCGCGCTGATCCTTGTGATTGTCTTCGTCGTCGGCCCGGTACTGCGCTGGCAGACGACCGTCTATGAGCTGACCAACCGGCGCCTCCGGCTGCGCGCCGGCGTGATCAGCCGCAGGGGACGGGACTTCCCGCTGTCGCGGATCAGCGACGTGTCGTTCTCGCAAGGGCTGCTGGATCGCGTGCTCGGCTGCGGTCGGCTGATCGTCGAATCGCCGGGTGAGCACGGCCAGCTGATTCTCAACGAGATCCCGCACGTGCAGCAGGTGCAGTCCACGATGTTCCAGCTGGTCGAAGACGAGCAGCAGCGGCTGGCCCACGAGCAGCAGGGGACGTGAGTTTCGCACTGCCATGCGGCTAACCTGCATAGCGTGAGCACGGCATACAGGAGCGTGGCTAGGTGAGCGACCTGCCGAGCCAGATATCGGTCCGCGAAGTGGGGCCGCGGGACGGGCTGCAGAACGAGGACCCGGTACCCACCCAGGCGAAGGTCGAGCTGATCAACACGCTGTCCGGCACCGGGGTCAAGCGAATCGAGGCGGTGTCCTTCGTGCGGCCGGAGGCCATCCCGCAGATGGCCGACGCCGACGAAGTGTGGCACCAGATCGAGCGGGCCGCGTCGGTCCGCTACTCCGCGCTCGTCCCCAACCT
>JASIBJ010000684.1 GCA_030045215.1 Streptosporangiaceae bacterium
ATGACGACGAGCGCATTGGCCAGGCTGTGATGCTCGCCGCCGACCTGGGCATCCCGGTCGTGGAGGCGGGCCGGGCTGAGCTTGACCGGATCACCGGCGGCGCCATCCACCAGGGCATCGCGCTGCGGATCAGGCGGTACTCCTACGCCGACCCGGCCGACCTCGTCCAGGTGGCCCGAGAGGGCGGTGTGCCGCCGCTGATCGTGGCGCTTGACGGGGTCACCGACCCGCGCAACCTGGGAGCAGTCGCCCGGTCCGTCGCCGCGTTTGGCGGTCACGGCATCCTGGTGCCCTCGCGGCGGTCGGCCGGGGTGACGGCCGGCGCATGGAAGGCGTCTGCGGGAACGCTCGCCTGGGTCCGCGTGGCCCAGACCGCGAACCTGACCAGGGCACTGACCGCCTATCAGGACGACGGGCTGTTCGTGGCGGGGCTCGATGCCGGCGGTAGCGCGGACGTCGGCGAGCTTGACCTGGCCGACTCGCCGCTTGTGCTGGTCGTCGGCTCGGAGGGCAAGGGACTGTCGCGGCTCGTGGCGCAGCGCTGTGATGTGATCGCGCGGATCCCGATCATTGGCGCCCAGTCACTGAACGCCGGGATAGCGGCGAGCATAGCCCTGTACGCCGTCGCCCGGCTCCGGGCCGAGCGCGACTGACTTTCCGCCGCGCCACTCGCCCGGCTCTTCTGCTCATCCGTCGCCGCCTCTCGCCGAGGTTACGAACATACGGTATTTCCGCCGTTTATCGGACGGATCGCTGACAGCGGTGCGCCGGTGACGCGCGGGTACTACGGTCATCGGGAGCAGTCCGGCTTATCGTGGTGTGGGAGAGGTGATCGCATGACCGATCACGACACGGCCGGCATGACAAGCCTCGTATCGGGCACGGCTGAGGCCGCCCGCGCCCGGATGACAGCCGATCTGCGCGCCCGTTCTCGCGCGCTCAGTGCACCAATTCAAGACGCGTTCGCAACGGTTCCGCGGCACCTGTTCGTCCCCGAGGTCGGCCCGTCCGATGCCTACCGCGACGAGGCGTTCGTTATCAAGTGCGGGCCGGACGGCATCCCGGTCAGTTCGTCATCGCAGCCCGCGATGATGGCGATCATGCTGGAGCAGCTCGCGCTGCGACCAGGTCACCGGGTGCTGGAGATCGGGACCGGGAGCGGCTACAACGCGGCGCTGATCACGGTGATCACGGCGCCGCGCGGTAAGGTCGTCAGCCTCGACATTGACCTCGAGCTGGTTGAGCGCGCGCGTTCAAGCCTCGCTGCGGCCGGCTTCTCAGAGGTCGAAGTGAGATGTGCCGACGGTGGTTACGGCGATCCGGCCGGCGCGCCGTTCGACCGCGTCATCGTTACCGCCGGCGTTTGGGACATCGCGCCAGCCTGGTTTGAGCAACTCGCGGATGACGGCCGGCTGGTCCTGCCGCTGTCCGTACGCGGCATCGAGCTTTCTGTCGGGCTGCAGCGCGCCAGCGCGGGCTGGCACAGCACGTCAGCCTGCCGGTGCGGCTTCGTGAGGATGCTCGGAGCCTTCGCCGGCCCGCAGGCAGCGCTGAGGCTCGAGGGCAAAGAGCCCATGATCGGAGTGGTCTCCGACGGTGCTGCCGCTGACGTCAGAGCCGTGCACGCAGCGCTCGCTGGGCGCGCCACCGACCTGCCGACCGGGCTGGTCGTGACCGATCACAGCGAACTCGGTGACCTGGACCTGTGGCTGACTGTCACCGAGCCCCGGCTAGACCGGCTGACCGTGCTGAGCCCCGTCACCGGTCGGGTAACGACTCAGCCGTTGTTGCCGCTCGGCGGCTTGCTGAGCGATGCCACCGCGCCGGAGCGCATCGGCATCGCCACCCTGCTGCCCGGCACGGGCGCCGGGCATGGCGTCGAGGTCGCCGTACGCGGCTACGGTCCGTGCGGCGAGGCGCTCGCGGAGCACCTCGCGGCGCGCGCCCTCTGGTGGCATGAGCTTGGCCGCCCAGGGGCCGCCGATGTCCAGCTCAACGTGTACCCAGGCGGGGTCGACGCCCAGCTGGCTCCGGGGATGCTCATGCTGGACCGGCCGAGCGCGAGCATTGCGGTCGGCTGGCCCGACCGCGGTTAGCTCACCCGCTCAGCGCTTTCGTACAGCAACGGTGCCGGGCCCACGATCAGCGGGTCCGGCTGCCCGACGAGATCGTCGTCCTTGCCGTCGTACGGAACGCGGGCAAGGACGTATCGCATCGCCTCGATCCTGGCCCGTTTCTTGTCGTTGCTCTTCACCACCGTCCACGGAGAGTCGGGCTGATCGGTGAAGGAGAACATGGCCTCCTTGGCCTCTGTATACGCGTCCCACTTGTCGAGCGAAGCCAGGTCTACCGGGCTCAGCTTCCAATGCTTGACCGGGTGAAGCTGGCGCTCGATGAACCGGCGCAACTGCTCCGACCTGGACACCGAGAACCAGAACTTGACCAGCGTGATGCCGTCCCTGGCCAGCATCCGCTCGAACTCGGGAGCCTCGCGCAGAAACTCCATGCACTCGTCGGGCCGGCAGAACCCCATGACCCGCTCGACGCCAGCCCGGTTGTACCAGGACCGGTCGAACATCACGATCTCGCCGGCCGCTGGCAGGTGCGAGACATAACGCTGCAGGTACCACTCTGACCGCTCGCGCTCGGTGGGCTTTTCCAGCGCGACGATGCGGGCACCCCGAGGGTTGAGGTTCTCGGTGAACCGCTGGATAGTGCCGCCCTTGCCCGCGGCGTCCCTGCCCTCGAACACGATGACCAGGCGTCCGCCCGTCGTCTTGACCGACCGCTGCAGCTTCAGCAGCTCGATCTGCAGGGCGCGCTTCGCCTTGTCGTACTGCTTGCGGCTCATGCGGATGTCATAGGGATAGTCCTCGCGCCAGGTATCAACCCTGGAGCCATCGGGCCCGGCCAGGTACGGCCTGCCCTTGCCCCGCTTGATGCGCAGGCCGAGCTGGGCCGCCAGGTCGTCGAGAAATTCTGCGACTTCTGGGGCGGATTTCGTCCCGGCCACGGATCCGCCCAGGGCCGGCCGCAGGGCGGTAACGGGCTGTGGAGCGACACGCGGCGCTGTCACCGGTCCGCGGAGCCCTTGCCTCGTGCATCCTTCACAGCTGAGGTTGTCTTCGAGGCCAAACCCTTGAGCCGATCCGCCGCCTGTGACGCGGCCTCCCCGGCTTGCTTGCCGGCCTTGTGCGCGGCCTCCCCGGCCTGCTTTCCGGCTTTCTGTGCAGCGTCGCCAGCCTGTCGGCTGACCTTCTGCATGGCGTCGTTGTCGGCGTACTTGGCCTTCGCTTGATCGTAGAGGCCGCCGGCCTTGCTCCTGACCTTCGCGACGAGACTCACTTTGCCCTCCGTCCTGCGACGAGAAACCGCTGTCAGTAGTCGCGATCAATGCTCAGAGCTAGATACCCGTCGGGCCAGGCAGCACACCCAGCGGCGGGTACGCCCGGCCGGCACGCTAGCGCGCTAGCGGTCGTTTCCGCCAATTTTAGTAATTTGACCGGATTTCCATTTTGCCGGATATCTAGTACGTAACGATGCTCGATTTCCCACGCAACCGGAAGTTACGCTTGCGCGTCTAGGAGTCGGACAAGTCTTCTTTTCGATCGCCTCGCCTGAGTTGCTCTCGCACTTCATGCGGGAGCGAGCCTCGGGGCGGGCTCTGTTGGGGAGTGATGGATGAGGCATAACGTTTGGCGGTGGCTGTTCTGCGCGGGGGCAGTCACCGCGGCCGGGGCACTGGTGGCCGGCCAGGGATCAGCCGTCGCGGCTCCGGTCCCCACAATCGCGCCGATTGCGGCCGCAGCGGCTTATAAGCCACCGAGTGAGCCCCTGTACTTCGGGGAGACCGGCGCTGCGGTGAAGAGCGTCCAGCGTCGGCTGGCGCAGTTGCACTACTATCCCGGACCCATTGACGGCAGCTACGGAGAGGACACGATCGAGGCTGCCTGGGCCTTCCGCGAGGTCCAGGGTTTGCCCATGAACGAGGTGACGGGCGCCGAGCCGATTAACCGGGCGTTCGAGCGTGCTCTCGTCCATCCCATCAACCCCTACGTCATGATCAAGCATGGTCCGTCCACCAGGGTTGAGATCAACCTGAAGCGCCAGGTGCTGGTGCTGTACAAGGACAACCAGGTCGAACTGATTGCCCACGTCTCAACCGGCGGCGGCTACTACTTCTGCAACCCAGGCGGCGGTGGTTGCGGGTACGCGATCACCCCTGACGGGAACTTTTACGCGTACTCATTCCAGTCCGGCTGGGTCACGGTTCCGCTTGGCACGATGTATAACCCGGTTTGGATCGACCCGGCGGCCGGGGTGGCCATCCACGGCGACATTCCGGCGCCCTGGTACCCCGCCTCGCACGGCTGCATCCGGGTGTGGCTGGATATCGCCGACATTTTCCACAACATGATTACTGTCGGGGGATCGCATCCCACCCCGGTCTACGTCCGGGGAATCGCGCCCTATCAGCCCAGCATCGTCGGCTAGTTCCGGTGCACATCGGCCCGTCCCAGGCTCGCCCGGGGCGGGCCGATGTGATGCTCCTGGCCGATGTGATGCTCCTGGCCGGCAAGCCGGTCAGCGCCGCTTGACCGGCCCCATCCTCGCCAGCCGCAGCCACGTCAGCAGCGCGAAGACCAGGGAGAGCAGCACCATGATCGCCATGTCAAATAGCCATGTGCGCCCGTCGTGATCCCACAACGGGTCGGTCTGGCCGCTCGCGATGGCCGTCGACGGCGCGCCCGCTTCCAGCGTAAGTGCGGCAGCTTCCCTGAGTGCCGGCAGCCGGATCGTCTGGCCGTGGCTGGCCGCAACGGTCACGGCGGTCGGCCCGCTGGCCGACAGCCTCGACGGACCTGAGGCGGTGGGCGGGGTTATTGCGTTCAGGTTCGAGGTCGAGCCGGCAGCCGCGTAGCCCCAGCGAGACGGGGAGATCCAGGAGGCCTGCTCCAGGCCGATCTTGCCGTGCAGCGGGAACACGCCACCGCTGAGGACAACCTGGAACATTACGACCACCACCAGCAGCGGCATCGCCTTGTCTGAGGTATCCACCAGCGCCGAGATGAGGAGTCCGAGTGCCATCGAGGCGACCCCGAGGGCGAACATGGCCAGCATCAGCTCTACCAGCGGCAGGTGCGTCAGCAGCGCGCCGCGGCTGGGGAGCGGCCGCCCGGTCAGCCCGATCCCGACGAGCAGGACGGCCTGCACGCCGCTGAGCACGCCGAGGATCACTAGCTTGGACATCAGGTAGGCCCCGGCAGACAGGCCCGCCGCGCGCTCCCTGGAGTAGACCGATCTTTCCTTGACGATCTCCCAGATAGCGTTGGCAGTTCCGCTGAGGCACGCCCCGACGGCGAGCACGAGCAACAGCGAGGTCGCGTCCACGTTGTTGGGGCCGGTTAGTCCCTTCGGGGCTGGGATCACCCTGACCAGCAGCCCAAGCGCCACCGGCAGTCCGGCGAGCACGCCCAGGAATAGCCGGTCGGATGCGATGACGGACAGGTACCGGCGGCTCAGCGTGTACAGGTGGGACAACCCGCTCCTGGTCTTGGGTGCCGTCGTCGGCGCCTGCCGGGAGGCCGCCGGCGGCGTGGCGGCGGCGCTCAACTCGGCGGTGACGTAGCGGGTGTAGTACGGCGATGACCGGAACTCGGCTGCCCAGTCCCGGTCGGGCTGCGTCTCGAATGCCTGGAATACCTCCGCCCAGCCATCCTTGCCGAAATGGCGCAGGCCGTCGGCGGGCGGCCCGAAGAAAGCCACTTTGCCGCCGGGTACCAGGACGAGGAGCCGGTCGCACAAATGCAGATTGGCCACACTGTGCGTGACCACGATGACCGTGCGGCCATCGTGGGCGAGGTTGGCCATCTGCTCCATGACCGACTTGTCCAGGCCGGGATCCAGTCCCGACGTCGGCTCGTCCAGGAACAGCAGCGACGGCTTGGTCAGCAGCTCCAGGGCCACATTGACACGCTTTTGCTGGCCCCCCGACAGCGCCGACGTGCGGGTATCGGCGTGCGCGGAGAGAGACAGCTCGCGCAGCACTTCGTCGATGCGGCGCTTGCGTTCCGGCTTGCTCGTATCCCGCGGGAAGCGCAGCCGGGCCGCGAACTCCAGGGCCCGCCTGACCGTCAGCTGCGTGTGCAGGATGTTCTCCTGCGGGACCAGGCCGATGCGGTGGCGAAGCTCCGCGTAGCTGCGGTACAGGTCCCGGCCGTCATAGAGCACCTGTCCCTCGGTCGCAGGCGCGATGCCGGTCAGCGCGCCGAGCAGGGTCGACTTGCCAGCGCCGCTCGGGCCGATCACACCGAGCAGGCAGCGCTCACCCAGCGGGAAGCTGACGCGATCGAGCAGCACCTTGCCGCCTGGCAGCCGGAAGGTGAGATCCTCAGCGCTGAGCGAGATGTCGCCGGTATCGAGGAACTCTTCCAGCTGGCTTCCGACTCTCCGGAATGTGGCCGGGCCGACGCCAATCAGGTCCGTCTCTGTCACAGGCGCCACGGTGATCCGCTGGCCGTTGAGGTACGTACCGTTATGGCTGTCGAGGTCGGCGATCTCGAACTCGCCTCGCTTCGTCCGGCGCAACTCGGCGTGATACCGGGACACGCTCAGGTCCGAGACCACGACGTCGTTGTCGGCTGCGCGGCCGATGCGCAGCCGGGTCGTCGGCATCGCCAGCACTGCGCTTGGCGGCCGATTCGAGCTGTACCGCTGCGGCGGGACGCGCACGGCCGGATCGGGCGCCGCATGTGGCGGGACACGCACGGGCGGATCGGGCGCCGCATGGGGCGAGCCTGGCCGGTTCGGCGGGGCCGCTGCGGGCAAGACCGGCGCCATGACGCGGTCGCCAGCTGGCGCCCTGACGCGATCGCCGGCCGGCACCACCGAGCAGTGCAGCTGAGGGCCATCGGCTGGATGCCCCAGGCGGACCAGGCAGTCCGGCGGGATGACCACCTGGCGGACGCGCTCGGTGCCCACGAACGTGCCGTTAGTGCTGCCGGAATCCTCGAGCAGCCACCGGCCGTCTTGCTGGCGCAGGACAGCGTGCCTCCAGGAGACTCGCGGATCGGCGACCACGATGTCTGAGTGCGGGTCGCGTCCCACGCAATAGCTGGCCGAGCCGTCAAACACCTTGTCCGAGCCCGCGGCGCGGACCCGGAGGCTTGAGCCGGCACCGCCGCCAGCAGGATCTATGACCATGGGCCAACTGTAAAGCGCCTGATCCCCGGAAAGGATAGGCAATCGGGCCATTGTCGCAGCGTCGATATGGCCATTTGCGGCACGCGGCCGGCCAGACTAGATGCCGGCGGCACGGCGCATGCGGGCCTTCCCAAATACCCGCCGCGCGGCCGGACTGGAGGGAGCCGTGAGCGAGCAGGACCCAGACCTGGTAGCGGGCTCGCAGGTCGCCGGTTACCGGCTCGAAGAGCGGATCGGCCATGGCGGTATGGCGGTAGTGTTCCGTGCCTACGATTACCGGCTCGACCGGCAGGTTGCGCTGAAGGTCCTCAGCCCGGCGCTGGCCAGCGACGAGGCGTTCCGCCGCCGTTTCATCCGCGAATCCCGTTCGGCCGCCGCCGTCGATCATCCGCACATCATCCCGATCTTCGAGGCAGGCGAGGCCGGCGGCGTTCTGTTCATCGCCATGCGGTTGGTGCGCGGCGGCGACGTCGGCTCACTCGTGCACCGGGTCGGGCCGCTGCCGGCGGACCGCGCGGCGGAGATCATCTCCCAGACCGCTTCCGCCCTGGACGCCGCGCACGTGCGCGGCCTTGTGCACCGGGACGTAAAGCCGGCCAACATGCTCCTGGACCGAAGCCAGGAAATCGACCGGCCGGACCACGTGTACCTGTCCGACTTCGGACTGAGCAAAGCTGCTCTCGCGGTCTCCGGCCTGACTGCAGTCGGCCAGTTCCTCGGCACGCTCGACTACGTCGCTCCGGAGCAGATCGAGGGGGCGGCGGTCGATGGCCGCACCGATCAGTACGCGCTGGCGTGCGCGGCATTCGAGTTGCTCACCGGCGAGGCGCCGTTCGTTCGCGATGACGGTGTCGCCGTCATGTACGCGCATCTGCACGAGCCGCCACCCCGGCTGAGTGTGCGCAGGTCTGAGCTACCGGATGAGATCGACCAGATCATGGCAACGGCGCTGGCTAAGGCGCCAGCCGACCGCTACGGCAGTTGCCGGGAGTTTGCCGGCGCGTTCCGGCGTGCCTTGGGCCTCGCGGCCGGGCCTGACAGTGGCCCGCGGCCGGCGCACCCGGTCACCGAGATCGCGATGCCGGCTGCCGGCAGCGATGCCCGTCCGCGCGGGGACGGTGGCGGTAACAGCGACAGGGCAGGACCGGCCGGACCCGCTCAGCCGGCAGTGCCCGCGCCAGCCGGGAGTGGGCACACCGCCTACCTGCCAACGGGTCCGCAGGCTCGGACGCAGCCGACCGACCCGGCCGTCCCACAGCCCGCGGGTGCGGGCGAGCGCGGCGGGCTGACCGATGCCACTGACGTGGCTTACGGCGGTGGTCCGGTCGGTGGCGAGCCCACCCAGCGACAGCCGACCGGTGGCG
>JASIBJ010000685.1 GCA_030045215.1 Streptosporangiaceae bacterium
TGAATGCTTCGCTACTGCCCCGGATGGCCGCCTCTTCAGCGGCGTCCGGGGTGGCGAGCTACCCACCATCACCTACCGGCGGGCCTGGATCAAAGCCCGCCAGACCGCTCTAACGGCGATCGAGCAAGCCTCTCCCCTCGCCCGGCGGCCCTACGACCTCCGGCACGCCTGCCTGTCCACGTGGCTGAACGGCGGCGTCTACCCCACCCAGGTCGTCGAGTGGGCCGGGCCAGCGTGGACTGTGCTGCTGCGGATCTACGCCAAATGCGTCGTGGGCCAGGACGAGCTAGCCAAGCGCCGCATCAGCGAGGCCCTACGCCAGGGCTAACTTGGGCACGTGTTGGGCACAGCGACCTGCATTTCGCCACCCACGGCCGCGTACGGCCGCGCAAGGGCTCCACGGCCAAGATCACGGATCCCTGCATGACTGCAGGTCACAAGCCCATAACCAGGGTTTTCGAACAGTGGGGCTGTCGAACAGTGGGGCGGGTGGGGCTCGAACCCACGACCGGCGGATTATGAGTCCGCTGCTCTGACCGGCTGAGCTACCGCCCCGTGCACCGGCGTGACCAATTACAACAGACTCTAAGGCCCGGGCGTGGGGCTCGTGCTGCCGCGGCTGCGCGAGAGTCGGCCTAGCGGCTGCTCAGTTGCATCTCCATCGCATGCTCCACCAGCGCGATCAGCGTGGCCTTGGTGGAACTGCGGCCGCGGGCGTCGCACTGCATAATCGGCACACGTGGGCTGATCGAGAGCGCTTCCTGAACGTCAGAGATCGCGTGCGGGAAGTCGCCGTGGAAACCGTTTATCGCCACGATGAATGGCAGGCCAGCCGATTCGAAATAGTCCACGGCCGGGAAAGAGTCCGCCAGCCTGCGGGTGTCCACCAGCACGACGGCACCGATCGCGCCCTGGATCAGGTCGTCCCACATGAACCAGAACCGGTTCTGCCCGGGCGTGCCGAACAGATAGAGGATCAGTCCTGCGTCAAGGGTCAACCGGCCGAAGTCCATCGCCACTGTCGTCGTGGTCTTGTCAGGGGTGTGGCTCAGATCGTCCAGCCCGTCGCTGGCCGTGGTCATGACCGCCTCGGTGGTGAGCGGCGTGATCTCCGACACCGATCCGACGAAGGTGGTCTTGCCGACGCCGAAGCCACCTGCGACGACGATCTTCACCGACGTCATCGCAGCATCCGCGGCAGTCATGCCAGGGACGGCCCTAGAGCTTGCGTAGTCCACTGAGCACCCTTTCAAGCAGGTTGACATCCGGGCGACCCTGTGCGTGATCGATCTGATGCACCCGGACCAGTCCTTCCATAGCCATGTCCGCGATCAGCACCCGGGCGACGCCCAGGGGCATCCTGAGCACCGCCGAGATCTCGGCTACCGATCGCCAGTCACGGCAGAACCCGAGTATTGCCTGACACTCGGGGCTGAGCACAGACAGGTCACGAGCCTCGTAATGAGACGCCGCGACCATAGCCTCAATCTGCAGCTGGTATCTGGGTTTGGTACGCCCTCCGGTCACTGCATATGGCCGGACCAGCGAACTGCTGATTTCCTGTTCTGTATCGCTGCGCCCGCCACCGAGTTGCACCTGGTCCAAAGGCCCATGGCCAAGCTCGGCCGCGTAATCAAACTCAGGTCTGGCGTATACCTCCTGCTCGCCAGCGTAAAGGCGTTCGTCCGCGTCCCACTCATCGCGGCCAACGCCGAACACGGCAGCCTCCTGTCACTAGCGGCCGCCCTCGCCCCAGCCCGGAGAAATACCTCGAACCTCGGGTGTCAGGGCACTGCCGACCCGCTCAACCAGGAGAGCCATCTCGTAGGCGACCAGGCCCATGTCGCAATCTGCAGCTGCAAGCACCGCCAGACTCGAGCCGTCGCTGATCGCCATGATGATCAGTAGGCCGCGCTGCATCTCTACAACTGTCTGAGTGACGGCGCCGCCCTCAAAGACACGCGCTGCCCCCTGTGTCAGGCTGGTGAGACCAGACGTGACCGCTGCCAGTTGGTCAACCCTGTCAGCCGGGAACCCGTGCGAGAACGCCATCGGCAGACCGTCAGAGGAGACCACGATCGCGTGGGCCACGGACGGAACCCGCTCCACGAAATTCGTGATCAGCCAGTTGAGGTCCTGCGCGGGACGCACAAGCGGACTCACAGGCGCTCCTTCCTCTCGCGGCAAGCTTCCCGGCCAATTGGCCCTAGTGAATCAGCAATTGCACTCGGGCCAGCCTGCTGGCCAAGCCACGATCCGAAACTAAGCATGACGATCTCAGCAGGTCGTGTCAGCCTCATCGAGAACTGTCTTCCTCATCCGGCCAGTTATCCCCGGTAGTGGCAGCCGCACGGCCTTCCCGGCTCCCCCGCTGGAAGCTAGTGAACCGATCCCTGGTCGCGGCCGCAGACCTGGCGGGCGCGGGCGGCGGCGCCACGTAGTCCGCCGCCGCGGCGGCTCCTGGCACCAGGTTGGCCTGCGGAACGCGCTTTGGCAGCCCGGCGCCAGTCGTGCCGCCAGTGGACGGCGAGGCGACGGCCGCGGCGGCCTCCCAGCCCTGGTCGGACGGAGTCGCCCAGCTGACCTCGGGAATCGGTGTGGCGCCCGAGGGCGAGGATCCGCCATCTTGCGGCCCTGGCCAGCCGCCTAGTCCGCTCCGGCCACGGCGGAACCAGTCCGACTCGACCGCCTCAAAGATCGGCAGCCGGTTCTGCGCGGCGACCTCGGCCGGTGGCACGACGACGTCGCCATTCGCGCTCCCGTCGACGCCAAATGCCCCGAGGTCGGGCCGTGATAGACCGCCAGCCGAGGCACCGGCTGCGGACGCCGCCTCTGGCGAGCTGAACTCGGGGCCAGGCCCATTCGCGTCGATCGCCGGCAGCGGGCTCGTGCCGAAGACCTCGGCGCTATCCGCGCCGGCCTCCGGCTGGGAGTCTGACTCCGACAGCGCGGATTGAGGGCTCGACCCGAAGGCAGCCATCGGGCCCGTGCTGGAGGCGCTCCAGGTCGGGCTGCCGCCGGGCCGGGGCCCAGCGCCCGGCACCCTGCGGCCGAGCTTGCCGTTGCCCTCCTCCGCCTCGAGCGAGGCGAACTTGGGGCCCCTGCCGGCGTTGATTTCCTGCTCGGCGGCCGAGACGACATCCTCGACGGTCCCGGCCGCGGGCACCGTGGCCATCGCGGCTGCGGGCGTGTCGAACCGGCGCAGGAGAGGCGAGCTAGGCCCGGCAGTGTGGCTGATTACCTCGTCCGGCAGCCAGACCAGGGCGGTAAGCCCGCCTGTTGGAGCCGGGCGAAGCCGGACCCTGATCCCGTGCCGCGCGGCCAGCCGGGCGACCACGAACAGGCCCATCCGGCGGGAAACCGCGACGTCCACGACAGGCGGGTTGTCTAGCCGCCAGTTGGCGTGCGCCATCTCCTCGGCGCCCATGCCAACACCCTGGTCGGTGATGTCCAGTAGTACTCCGCCACTGCTCAGCAGGTGCCCGGCGACGACCACCGGCGTGTCAGCCGAGGAGAACGACGTCGCGTTCTCCGCCAGCTCGGCCAGCAGGTGGACGACGTCGTTGACCGCGTGGCCCCGCACCGAGATGCCTGGCTGCACGTTGAGCGTGACTCGCTCGTACTGCTCGATCTCGGACACCGCGGCGCGCAGCACGTCGACGAGAGCAACCGGCTGGTTCCACCGCCGCGTAGCCTCGTGGCCTGCCAGGACCAGGAGGTTTTCTGAGTTGCGCCGCATACGGGTCGCGAGGTGGTCCATCTGGAACAGGCTCGAGAGCCGGTCGGGCTCTTGCTCGCCTTGCTCGAGGTCGTCGATGAGCTTGATCTGCCGCTCGACCAGCGACTGGCTGCGGCGCGACAGGTTGACGAACATGGCGTTGACGTTGCCGCGCAGCGCCGCCTCGTTGGCCGCCAGCCGGATTGCCTCGCGGTGGACCTGGTCGAATGCCCGCGCCACTTCACCGATCTCGTCGGTGGAGTCGACGTCGATGGCTTCTACATCAAGCGCCACGGCCGCCGCCCCGTCGGAGTCGCTCATCTGGCGCACGGTCTCCGGCAGCCGGACGCCCGCCACCTCCAGGGCGCCAGACCGCAGCCGCCGCAGCGGCCGGACCATGGACCGGCCGATGACCGTGGTCAGCAGCAGCGCCACCAGCAGGACGATGAGCACCGCGGCGCCGACTGCGGCGGCCGTCACGATCGCGTCCTGCCGCAGTGCGGTGGCCCGGTCGATCGTCTGCGTCACGAGATCCTGCTGAAGCACGGCCAGGTCGGCGTCGGGTCCGGCCAGGAACACCGAGTAAACCTCGGTGGCATCGAAGGGGACCGGCTTCAGCGCCAGGCCGGCGGTGCCCTGGTTGATCGCCGTCTGCTCGTACTGCCTCGCGAAGTCGACCAGGCTGCCGACCACGGTGTTGTTGTACAGGTCGACCTGCTGCGGGGACGCCTCGACGTTAAATTCCGCCAGGTTCGCTGACTGCTCCGCCTGGGCGGCCTGGATCGCCGACAGGACGCCAGGCGTGAAGCCCTCGACCTGGTAGGTATAGGTAAGGAGGGCGCTCTGCTCAGCAACCTCGGCCCGGATCTGCGAGACCAGGCCAAGGGCGCGCACGTCGGTAGCAAGCTGCTGGTCGCCGCTGCTGAGTGCGATGTTGTCGTCGATTGCGAGCAGCTGGTCAATTAGATTCGTGTAGCCGCTCACGACCGCCAGCACCGGCAGCTGGGTGTCCCGCGCCTGCTGGCGCAGCTCAGGCAGCTCGTTGAGCAGGGCGGTGATGTTGTGCGCGTCGTTTTCAACCTGTGCCGGGTACCCGGAGCCGAGAGCCGCGATCTGCTTTTTCAGGTCATTTTCCCAGACCAGGCCCTGGCTCTCCGGCGTCAGAATGTTCTGGAGGTTGGGCGCCTCGTTCGCAGCACCCGAACCCCGGCCACCGCTACCGTCAACGGCAGTCGGACCGAGGGCGATGTAATAGGCCGTGAACAGCTGCTCACGCTCAAGGTCTCCCGCCAGCTGAGTAACGGACTGGCTGATGTTCGCCAGCTGCTCGACCTGCTGGTCAGAAAGCGCAGCCTGTACTGACGTGACGATGCTGATGGCACCGAGCACCACGGCCGCCAGCGTCGGGATGATGATCAGCAGGAGCAGCCGCGACCGGACGCGCCAGTTCTTGAGAGCCCGGCGGGATGCCGGGACGACTGGTTTCGCAGGTTGCGCATCCGCACCTGGTGCTGGCAGGGCCAGGACAGATTCGGCTGGATGACCAGCGGTCGGGCGGCCGGCCGTCTGCGCCCTCGGGCGCGCCTTCTTGTCTCGGGAGAGCACAGTCTCTGAACCCCTCACCTGCTGGTCGCGAAGCGGGCGCACGCCAGGACGGTGCGGGACACTACCGACACGGGCGAACCTCCCAGATCACGACTCTGCGTTGGGTGCAGTCACGCAGCCACGCGCAACTCTAGCCGGTAACCGGCTAACGTGCGCTAATACGTGCACGAAGCGGAAAAACCGATGTAACGTGACGTTTGCCCTGTCACCTGGCAGCATTAGGGTACTCTCAGCCGCATAGTCCGTGTTCAGAAACTGTCCGGATGCCCTCCGGAAACGCCGGACGATCTGCGAAAGCCCAGCGCCCGAGGAGAATCATGACGCCTAACCCGGCTGGCAGCCCAATGGGTCAGCAGCGGCGGCGGCCAACCGTGACCCGGCTCGTCCTCACCGCCACGGCCGGCTTTGCTCTCTTGCTGGCGGCCGGATGCTCGGGCGGCAGCAGCGGTACGAGCCCGGTCGCGGGGACCATCACGATTGCCGCGGTCCCGAGCGTGGACGACGCGCCGCTGTGGCTGGCCAAAGAGCGGGGCCTCTTCTCGGCGGCCGGGCTGAACGTGCAGATCAACGCCGTCAGCAGCGACGCCGCCGCGGTGGCCGAGGTCGCGAACGGCCAGGCGCAGATTGCCGCCAGCGATTACGGCAATATCCTCGCCTACCAGGCCTCTCCGAGAAACGTCGGCAACCCGCTGTACCTCGTGGCCGACGGCTACGACGCGGGCACGGGCAACGTGGAGGTCATGGTCGATCCGCCCTCCTCCACCAACCTGCACCCGATCACCAGCCCGTCGCAGCTAACGAACCGGAAGATCGGCATACCGAGTCAGCTGACCATCGACGCCAACGGCGCGCCCGCTGCCGATAGCTCGCCGACACCGACCGTTCCCGCCGGGTTCCCCAGCAGCCTCGACGCGGTCGCGGCATCCGCGGAGATCTCCGATTACTTGCTCAACGTCTCGCTGGTCGTTCACTGGCAGCCGATGTCGGAGCAGGAGGAACTCGCCGAGCTTCAGAGCGGGGCACTGAAGGCAGCCCTGCTGACCCAGCCGTACGTGTATGAGGCGGAGGCCGGCTTCGGCGCCGTGGAGCTGACCGACGTCTTCAGCGGCCAGACCGCGAACCTGCCGTTGTCCGGCTACATCGCCTCGGACTCGTGGGCCGAGGACCACTCCCAGGCGATTGCCGACTTCAGGTCGGCGCTCGACAACGCCCAGACGCAGGCGTCAACGATCGGACCGATCCAGCAGACGCTCCAGAGCGCGCTGGGCATCAGCGTGGCCGATGCCGACATGACAAGCCTCGGGACCTACCCCACCAGCGTCAGCAGCATGCAGATATCGCGGGTCGCTCTGCTGATCCAGAACGCCCACGTCGTGACGGTGGACACGCCAGACTTCCTGAGCAGCCTGCTGACCCTGCCCGCCTCGAAGTCCTGAGCCAGCGGAGGACCGGAGTCAGGCGGTCAGGCCGAGCAGTCGCGCGATCACCATCCGCTGCACCTCTGAGGTGCCCTCGCCGATCTCGAGCACCTTGGCGTCGCGGTAGAACCTGCCCACCGGGAACTCGTTCATGAACCCGTAACCGCCGAAGATCTGCGTCGCCTCCCTGGCGTTGTCCATCGCGGCGTTCGAGCAGGTCAGCTTCGCGATCGCCGCCTGCTTCTTGAACGGTTCCCCCGCGATCAACCGCGCCACCGCGTCGTACCAGGCCAGGCGGGCGGTGTGCGCCCGCGCTTCCATGTCCGCGATCTTGAACTGGATAGCCTGGTAGTGGGCCAGCTCGTGGCCGAACGCGGCTCGCTCGTGCACGTAGCGCAGGCATTCGTCCACGCAGCCCTGGGCCAGGCCGGCCGAGAGGGCCGCGATGGCGACCCGGCCCTCATCCAGCGTCTGCAGGAACTGCGCGTAGCCGCGGCCAAGCTCGCCCAGCAGGTGGTCGGCGGGCACCCGGCAGGA
>JASIBJ010000686.1 GCA_030045215.1 Streptosporangiaceae bacterium
TCACCGCCGGCCCAGCCGAAGCAATCGGCCTTCCTGACCACGGCCGGCTCGCGCCCGGCTGCGTTGCCGACCTCGTCCTCGTCGAGCGGGACGGTCGCTGGCCGCGCGTCGTCACCGTGCTGGCGTCGCCCTGCGGTGCGCTGGTGCCGCCGCAGTCACGCACAGAGCTCGCCGAGCTCGAGATCGCCCAGCACAGCTTGACGGCGGGCAATCACGGCTAATCTTTGCCCGGCCGCTACCGGAAGTTTCCCCCGCTGGTGGTTCGGCCGTCACCTGCGCCGTTGCACGGTTATCTAGATAATTTCGTCTAGACAACCGGTCACGCAGACCTCAGCGGAAGCGGCTCGGTCATGTCTCGGGTCACGATGCTGGCTCCGCGTCCGGCGGAGAGGCGGCCCTTGTGCGGGCGTTTCACATCCAAAGGCTCTCCCGCGTAGCAGTTCTATCGCTGGTGGCTGCCGTGATGGTGGCAGCCTGCAGCAGCAGTACCAACTCAGGCACCAACACCACCGCGAGCAGCACCGGCAATAAGGTCCACCCGGGCTGGCCCACGACCCTCGTCTTCGGTTCTGTCGGTGAGGACGATGCGACAACCTTGCTGCAGAGCCTGGCTCCACTGCAGGACCTGCTGCGGGCCAAGCTGGGCATCCACCTGACGGTGGTGGTCGGCACCAGCTATGCATCGTTGATCGAGGCTCAAGCCGCCGGGAAGGCCCAGCTCATCGAGTACGGGCCGTTCTCTTACTGGATCGCCGAGCACGAGGGGATAAAGATCCAGAACGTCGGTGTCGTGATCAACGCACCCAACACCACCGGCGCGTACTACAGCGTCGGCGTGGTCAACCCCAAGCTCAACCCGGGGATCACCTCGATCAAGGACTTCGCGGGCAAGAAGACCTGCTACTCCGACCCGGCGTCGACATCGGGCTACCTGTACCCGTCCTACGGGCTGCTGTCGGTCGGCATCAACCCGAACACCGGCGTGACCCCGGTCTTCGCCGGCAGCGACACCACCGCCCCGCTCGACGTCGCGAAGGGCAGCTGCCAGGTCGGCTTCAGCAACAACCTTGACCTGCCGCTGATCTTCACCCAGAACCACATCCCGCACTCCGACATCAAGATCGTCTGGACTTCGATCGCGATTCCGGGCAGCCCGGTGGCGGCAAGCGATTCCCTGCCGGCGTCGCTCCGCAGCGCCCTGGAAAACGTACTGGTCAACGACGGCAACTCGGCCTACTTCGTGGCCCACCACTACTGCTCATCGATCGCCGCGTGCGACAACATCACCGGGCAGTACGGCTACGCGCCGCCGTCCGTCGCCAACTACAACGTGATCACGCAGGTCTGCGACATCACGAAGTCGCCCTCCTGCAAGGTCTAGTGAGCGCGACAAATTTCGCTGGGCCGCCGGCCGCGCGTGTCGCGGCCGGCGGCCCGGCGGTTCACATCGAGCAGCTGACGAGAACGTTCGGCCAGACCGTCGCCCTGGATCAGGTCAACCTGGAAGTGCCATCCGGTCAGATGCTCGCGATACTGGGGCTTTCTGGATCTGGTAAGTCGACGCTGCTGAGAACGATGAACGGGCTCGTCGCGCCGACCTCGGGCACCGTGCACGTGCTCGGCTGCGACGTCGGGCATGCGCACGGCATCGAGATGCGCGCGCTCCGCTGCCAGGTCGGCTTTATCTTCCAGCAGTTCGGCCTCGTCGGCAGGCTGACCGTGCTGGAGAACGTGCTGTCGGGTGCGCTCGGCCGGATCAGGTTCCCGCGGTTCGGCGTGCTGTCCTACCCGCGTAGCCTGCGCCTTGAGGCCCTCGCTCACCTGGAGCGGGTCGGCCTCGACGACCGGGCGTTCCAGCGTTCCGACACCCTGTCCGGCGGTCAGCAGCAGCGCGTGGCGATCGCCAGGACGCTGATGCAGCAGCCGGTGCTGCTGCTCGCCGACGAACCGGTCGCGTCGCTTGACCCGGAGTCGTCGGCTGCCGTCATGGAACTGCTCCTGCGCATCTGCCAGGAGGAGCATCTGACCGTGATCGCCAGCCTGCACCAGGTCGAGCTAGCCCGCGGCTGGGCCGACCGGATGGTGGGCCTGCGCGACGGGAGGGTCGTGCTCGACACCAGGCCGCAGGACATCACCGCCGACGAACTCATGGAGATCTACCGCGGCGGGCGCGCGGACGCCGGTGCCAGCAGCCCGGCGCTCGGCTCGCCTGACCAGGCGGCCGCCGCACCCCAGTTGCCGTACTAAGGAGCTTCGCAGCATGGCCATCGCCCCTGGCCGGGTCCAAGTCGGGGCGCCCGCGCGTATCAAGCCGCCGTGGACTCGCCAGCGCATCGGCCTGACCGCGCTGGCCGGCACGGCGCTGATCCTGGTGGTGCTCAGCTGGCGCGAGATCGGCATGGGCGTCCTGCCGCTGTTCAGCGGCGTGGGCAACATCTTCCGGTTCCTGAGTAAATGCGTGCCACCGGAGTTCGCGGGCTTCGGCCACACGATCGACCTGGCCCTGGTCACGGCCTGCATGGCCGTCGTCGGCACGGCGCTCGCCGCGATCCTGGCGCTACCAGTCGGCTTCATGGCGGCGCGCAACACGACCGTGCACCCGGCGGCCCGGTGGGTGGCCCGGGCGATCATCGTGGTCTGCCGCTCGGTC
>JASIBJ010000687.1 GCA_030045215.1 Streptosporangiaceae bacterium
TGTAGGCCGCGGCCATCCCGTACAGCACGTTGCCGTCCAAGGGCAGTTTCGGGATGTACTCGTTGTGGATCTTGGTGAACAGCTGGATCCAGCTATTGCTCGTGCTGCCAAGCGAGGGCAGGTAGGCGTCGGTGATGATGCCCTGGATCAGCGAGTCCCCGAAGCTGCCTGACTTCTTCGCGAAGGTGTTGAGCAGCCCGGAAAGCGTGATCGGATCGGAGCCAACGCTGCTGCTGACCAGCTGCGGGTTATAGCTGAGCTCGAGCTCGGACAGCCGGAGTAGCGCCATGAAGGCCGGCACGGCGAACGCGATGACGACCTGGGCCCTGGATGCCTTGAGCGCGGCGGTCAGGGTGCCGACCTCAGCGGCCGGGTTGGCGGCGGCTACGTTGTAGGGCTCCTTCGCCACGACCTGGGAAGCGGGAATCTCGTAGCTGAGGCCCTTGATGCCGTCCAGCCCGAACTCGTCGTCCTGGTAGAAGTAGGCGATCTTCTCGCCCTTGAAGTGCGCGGCGACATAGCTGCCGAGTATCTTGCCTTCCCTGATGTAGTTGATCTGCCAGCCGAATGTGTCCGGCCAGGTAGACGGCGCGTTCCAGCAGGCGCAGCCGGAGGCGACGAACAGGTCGGGAACCTTTTCCGCGTTGATGAACGGGGCGACTGCCAGGTGGGTAGGCGTGCCCAGCCCGTTGAAGATGGCGAAGACTTTGTCCTGCAGGATCAGCTGGCGGACGACCGTCGTGGTGATCGAGGAGTTGTACTGATCGTTCAGGTACTTGTAGATGATCTTGCGTCCGTACACTCCGCCGTGCGCGTTCACGTACTGGAAGTAGGCGTTCGACGCTGGTGCGATCTCGTCGTAGCCCGGTGCCGCAATACCCGTTAATGGCTGGTGGCTGCCGATCAGGATTGTCGAAGCGGTGATGCCTGGCGCGGAGGCCTGCAGCTTGCCTGACGACGATGGCGTGCTGCTGCCGCAGGCAGCCAGCGTCAGGCTCAGCGCCGCCACGGCGGCTACGGGCACGAGGCCCAGTTTGCGGTATCTACTCATCTGATTCCTTCCTATCCACTCCGTTCTTGACGGGTCTCTGCACTAGCGCCTTCTTGCAGCCGGCGGGCCAGGCGCCTGCCGACCGCACCGACAGGTCCGGCCGCGGCCGGCGCCACCGGACCCAGCAGTCGGCGGACGCCGCCCTGGATTCCGGCCGGGAACAGGAGCATCACGAGGATGAGAACGAGGCCGTAGCCGGCAATCGGCACGCTCGCGCTGGCCGAGGAGAACCCGTGGCTGGCGGCAAAGTCGGTCAGGAACGGCGGGACGAGAACAAGGATGATCCCGCCCCAGACCGCGCCGGCCAGGCTGCCGAGTCCGCCGAGCACCACCGCGGTGAGCAACTGGATTGACAGCGCCAGCGTGAACGCTCCTGGCGTCACATTCAGCATCGTCATCGCGAGCAGGGAGCCCGCCACGCCCGCGCAGGCCGCGCTCAGGACGAAGGCCAGCACCCGCAGCCTGGCGACATTCAGCCCTGCGAGCGCGGCGGCCGTCTCGTTGTCCCGCAACGCGCGCCAGCTCCGGCCGACCCGGCTGCGCAGCAGATTGGCCAGCAGCACCATCACGATGACCAGGCAGACGCAGCACACCCAGGCCTGCCACTCCGTCAGCTGGAATGACGCGCCGAGGAAGCCAGGAGTCGTGACGGTGAAGTCGAGGCCCTGGTCCCCGCCGAATACGCCCTGCCACTGGTAGGCGACGGCGGGCAGCGCCACCGCGAGCATCAAAGTCGCGCCCGCGAGGTACGGCCCGCGCAACCGGGCCGCGGCGACGCCCATGAGTCCGCCGGCCAGTCCTGCGACCACGGCGCTGGCCACGATCACCAGGGCCAGCGGCCAGTTGAAGTGCATAACCAGCAGGGCCGTGGCGTACCCGCCGACGAACATGAAGGCTCCGTGGCCAATGGACAGCTGGCCGCTGATCCCGATGAGCACGGTCAGCCCGGCGACGGCCACGACCGTGGCTGCTACCTGGGCCATCTGGTACTGGCGGTAGGCATCAAGCCTGCTGCTCAGCACGAGCAGCACGATGCAAGCGAGGATGCCGAGCCCGGCGTGCCTGGCTAGTGTCATGTGACTACACCTGCCTGGTGGCGGTCGAGGCGAACAGTCCTGACGGCCGGAACATCAGCACCAGGATCAGGAGCGCGAGGCCCGCGAGCTCGGGCAGGTTGCTGCCGACGTACCCGGTCACGTAGTTGAGCAGCACGCCGAGGATCAGTCCGCCGACGATCGCGCCGACGGGGCTGTCCAGCCCGCCGATCACGGCTGCAGTGAAACCCAGCACGAAGATCGAGTCCATGCTGTTCGGGTACAGGAAGGTCTGCGGGGTGACGAGCATGCCGGCCAGTGCGCCGATGAGCCCGGCCAGGGCCCAGCCGACCGTCGTCATGCGACCGACCCGAACGCCCATGAGCTGCGCGACCGTGCCGCTGAACGCGGACGCCCGCATGCGCAGCCCGACCGAGGTGTACTGGAATAGCACGGCCAGCAGGCCGGCCGCGACCAGCACAGAAATCGCGGTGAAGATGGCGCTCGGCGACGAACCCGCGCCGAGGTCAAAGCTTCCGATCTTCGCGCCGACGATGGAGTAAGGGGTCGGGAACGAGCGGTTCTTGCTGCCGTAGATGATGCCAGCGAGGCCCTCGACGAGGATGAGCAGGCCGATTGTCACGATCACCGTGTTCAGGTGCGGCTTGCCGGCGGCCGGGCGAATCACCACGCGTTCCACGACGCCGCCGATGATCAGCCCGGCGGCGAGCGCGACTATGAACCCTAGCCAGTAATTGCCGGTGGCATTGATCACGATCAACGCGATGTAGCTGGTGAACATGGCCAAGCCACCCTGGGCGTAGTTGAGCACTCTGGTCGCGCGCCAGATCAAGACCAGCGACAGCCCGATTGCGGCGTAGATCACGCCGTCACTCACGCCTCCGAGCGTGAACTCCACGAACTCCTGCATCCCCGCCCTCCGCTAGAAACCCAGGTAGTGCCGGCGCAACGCGACGTCGGCTGCCAGCTCACCGGCGGGCGCCGTCGCGACCACCTTGCCGAGATTCAGCACCACGCCCTGGTCGGCGATCGACAGTGCACTGCGCGCGTTCTGCTCGACCAGCAGCACGGTGAGCCCGCTGTCGTCCCGCAGCTGCCTGACCAGGTCCATCACCTGGACAACGACTTTCGGTGCCAGTCCGAGAGAAGGCTCGTCGAGCAGCAGCACCCGCGGCGCAGACAGCAGCGCCCTGGCGATCACGAGGATCTGGCGCTCCCCGCCCGACAGCGTCGCCGCATGCCGGCGTCGGCGATCGGCCAGGATGCCGAACCTGCGGTAGGCGTCTTCCAGCGCGGCGCCACGGTCGGCGCGGCGCCGCAGTAGCAGCCCGAGCTTGAGGTTCTCCTCGACGGTCAGTTCCGTGATGACACCCTGGCCCTCAGGCACGTGCGCGACACCGGCCCTGGCGATGTGATCGGGGGCCAGCCTGGTCAGGCTGGTCTCGTCCAGCCGTACCTGACCGCTGCGCGTCCGCACGAACCCGGAGATCGTCCGGAGCAAAGTGGTCTTCCCCGCGCCGTTGGCACCGAGGACGGCGGTGATGGTGGCCGGCCGGGCCGTGATCGAGACTCCGTGCAGCACCGGCGCACTGCCGTACCCGGCGACGACGTCGGCCACGGCGAGCGATGATGCTGGCATTACTGGCTCGCCTCCTCGGGCTGGCCGGCCGCCTCCGTAGCCTCCGCCTCCGCCACGTCGGAGCCGAGATAGGCGGCGGTAACGGCGGGATCTGCCTGTATCTGCTCGGGTGTACCTGCGGCGATGACCTTGCCGAAGTCGAGCACGAAGATCTGCTGGCAGACCGACATCATCAGGTCCATGCGGTGCTCGATGACCACCAACGTGCACTGGTCAGACAGGGACGTCATCAGCCCGCCGAGATCGGCTAGCTCGGACTCGGACAGCCCGCTGGCAGGCTCGTCCAGAAGCAGCAGCCGGGGCTTGGCCACCAGGGCTCTGGCGAGCGCCACCCGCTTGCGCAAGCCATGCGCAAGCGTGTCCGGCATGTCCTCAGCGTGCTCGTCGACGCCGACTAGATTCAGCGCTTGCATCGCGTCATCGCGCAGCCGGCGCTCATCGGTGTCGGACCGCGGCAGCCCGAGTAAGCCGGACCAGAACCCGGCCCTGGCCGTGCTGGTCGCGCCCACCATCACGTTCTCGACGACGGTAAGCCCGCTGAACAAGCCGATGCCCTGCAGCGTCCGGGCGATGCCCAGGCTCGCGAGCCGGTGCGGTCGCATCCGGCTGAGTTCCCTGCCGCCGAAGGCAATCGTTCCTGCCTGCGGCCGGACGAATCCGCAGAGCACGTTCAGCAGCGTGGTCTTGCCCGCGCCGTTGGGTCCGATGATCCCCGTCACCTGCCGTGCCCCGGCGGTCAGCGAGACATCGTCGAGCGCCACCAGGCCGCCAAAGTGGACGGTTATCCCGCGGACGTCCAGACTCTCGTCTGCTGTCCCGGCGTGCTCATCTCCGCCGTGTGAACCGCTATTCATCGTGCATGGCCCTCGCTGAGACCCGCGACTCCGCAAAGGAATGAACCAAGATTCACGACCGCCGCTATTTGGCGCAAGGTCGGCTTCCATTTGTTGCCAAAACGAGACCTATCGGCGATCCTTTCGCTGCGAAAGGCGCCGTTTAGGCGGGCAGCCTCCAGGTGTGCCCGCCCGCGGGACCGCGGCCTGGCGGGACGGCACCGAGCACCCGCCCTTGGGCTGCAACGGCAGTACGGAGACAGGCCAGGAGCGGCAGCAGTCGGCCGCTCACACGAACTTCACGCGCACTCCGGCTTCGCTGAGCGCCGCCGCTGCCTCCGGGTCGGCGTCCCGGTCGGTGATCAGCTCACTGACCGCGGCCACCTCGCAGATCCGCGCGAACGCGACCTTCCCGATCTTGGAGCTGTCGGCGACGACGACCACCCGCCGTGAGCAGCTAATCATGACGCCGTTCGTGTGCGCCTCGACCTCCTGGTGCGTAGTGCAGCCGGCCCTCGCGTCGATCCCGTCGACCCCAATGAAGGCCACGTCGAGGTTGAGCCCGGTCAGGCTCGCCTCGGCGATCGGCCCCGACAGCTCGTACGACTCGCTTCTGACCACGCCGCCGGTGACGATCAGCTTAAGCTTCGGCCGGACCGCGAGCTCGGACGCGATGTTCAGCGCGTTGGTCACGATGGTCAGCTTCTGCTGGTCCGCCAGCGCGCGAGCCACCTCGGTCGCCGTCGTCCCCCCGGTCAGGCCGATCGCCATGCCTTCGGTGACGTAGGTGGCCGCCTCCCTGGCAATTCGCCGCTTGGACTCGGCGTGCCTGACGCCCTTGTACCGAAGCGGCAGCTCGTAGGACACGGCGTGGGCGATGGCGCCGCCGTGGGTCCGGGCCAGCAGCCGCTGGCGCTCCAGATGCACCAGGTCGCGGCGGATCGTGGCGGGCGACGCGGCCAGATCGACGGCAAGATCGGCAACGGCGACAGAACCGCCATCCGCGAGCCGTTCCAGGATCGCGCTCAAACGCGCCGCTCTGTGCACAGCGAGAAATCATATCGTGCCTGGTTGCAAGCTTCGGCACGATTTGGGGCCGGAGCTGGGCGGTGCCGCTCGGTGGTCACTTATGCACGATTGGTTCGTCCGAGCGCACAGGAAACCTTGCCTTAATGACGGAATCTCTTCTAGATTGGCGAGTTATGAGCGTAATCGATCAGGTCGGGTCGAGTCGTGCGCTTCTCCCGACCCGCATCGGGCTCCGCTCAGCCCAGCCCGAGCGCGCGGGCTCCCGCGGTCGCGGCCGCGCCAGCAATGCCGGTCGGCGACCACCCTCACAAAGCGATGCACCCGGTTCCCGCGCGGCCAGACCTCGCGGACACAGTACGGGCTGCAGGTCTAAACCCAGCGGCAGCTCTATCCCTAGCCGCGCGGGCGGCCCGCTCCCGCGTCATTCCCGCCGGGCTCTGGCCGACGGCCGTCGCTGACGCCGCCGGTGAGCCCGCCGAACACAGCGTTTGGCTAAAGGAAGATGCATATGAAGGATCTACGCATTGTAGGCAGACGCGCTGGAGTCCTCGCCGCCGCGATTGCCCTGGTCACGGCCGGCGCAGCGTGCGGTTCGAGCAGTCCTACGTCGAGTTCCAGCTCAAGCTCGAGCTCGATTACCGTCGCGGTGGCCTACCCGGCTCCGCCCAAGGCACTGCTCGATCAGTTCACCAAGCAGACCGGCATCACGGTGAACTGGGTCAACATCGGCTGGGACGACCTGCAGACGAAGATAGCCGCAGCCATGTCGGCGAACACCTACTTCGCTGACGCTGCCGATGTCGACTGGTCGAAGGTCGGTGAGTACGAGAAGACCGGCTGGTTCCTTCCGCTCAACCAGTACTTCGACGTCACCAGCCTGAGCTCGGACATGCCCCAGCTCGGCACGTTCATCGTCGACGGCAAGCTGATCGGCATGCCGTTTGACTCCTCGTTCATCGTGACCACCGCGAATGCCAACGACTTCAAGAAGGCCGGCATCTCGAGCATGCCGACCACCCTGTCCGGCTGGTCCTCGGCGCTGGCGAGGGTCGGCAAGGCCAACGGCATGGCCAGCCCGCTTGACATCCAGTTCGCGACCGCCGAGGGGCTGTCGACCTGCTGGTACCAGATGACGGCGGCGTTCGGGGGGTCGGTTCTCAGCTCGAACTACAGCCCGGAGTTCACCTCACCGAGCTCGCCCGGTTACAAGGCGATGACCTGGATGGTCAACGCCTACAAGAGCGGCCTCGTGCCGAAGGCGAACATCAACGTCACCGACTACGACGGGTTCACGACCGAGATGGCCAAGAACCGGGTCGCGGCCGTCATGTGCGACTACTCGGGGAGCGTCGCCTCCATCTACAACGTCCCGTCCTCATCGTCGGTCGTGAACCAGACCGAATACGTGCAGACGCCAGGCGCCACCGGCCCCGGCATGAACGTTGCCAACCCGGATGGGATCGGGATCCCGAGAAACGCCCACAACGTGGCCGGCGCGGTGAAGTTCATCAAGTGGTTCACCGACACCGAGAACCAGGCCATCTGGGCCGGGCTGGACGGCCCGAAGGACGTGGTGAGCACGTTCCCGCTCCCGGCGAGGCTGTCGAGCTTCAAACTGCTGGAAAATGCCGGCAACATCGGCCAGGCATCGCAGCTGGCCGCCATCCTGGCCGCTCACGCCAAGGCACCGTTCCCGAACGGGGCTCCGCCGTGGTACGTACAGTTCAGCGCGGCTGTGCAGACCAACATCCACGAAGCCGCCGCCGGGCAGGAGACCGTGGCCCAGGCGGTGACCGCGATCGCCAACACGGTGAACCAGCTCAAGGCATCCGGCTAGGCGACCCGTCTAGCCCGCTCCCGGCACCAGGCCACCCAGGCCTGGTGCCGGGAGGCGATGACCCGCGCCGGCCAGTCAGGAGGCCCTGAAGCTTGAGAACGCGACTGCGCCGCCAGATGTTGCCCTACGTCCTGGTCTCGCCGTTGCTGGTGTTCATCGTGGCGCTGTCCTTCGTCCCGACCGTCGACACGACGGTCGAGGCGTTCTTCCGGGTCATGCCGCTGGACCCGCCCACCACGTTCACCGGCCTTGGCAACTTCCGCGCGTTGTTCGACAATCCCGCGGTAACGACGTCGTGGGTCAACACCGCCGCCTACGTCGCCATCGGCGTGGTGGCCTCGGTCGTGCTCGGCACGGCGATCGCGGTGGCACTGCGGCGGAGATTCCGGTTCCGCGGGATCGTGCTCGCGCTCGTCATCTTGCCGTGGGCGCTGCCGTCGGTCGTCGAGGCGGTCATCTGGAGCTGGATCTACAACCCGACGTTCGGAGTCCTCGACAGTGCCCTCCACTCCGTGCACGCCATAGGCGGATACCACGTGTGGCTCGGCCTGGACCGGTGGCTGACGATCGCGCTGATCGAGATCGTCCAGGTCTGGCAGATCACGCCCTTGTCCGCGCTGATCATCATGGCCGCCCTGCAGTCGATTCCGCCCGACCTGTACGAGGCGGCGCGAGTCGACGGCGCTGGGCCGCTGTCGTCCTTCCGGCGCATCTCGCTGCCGCTGATCAGGCCCGCGATAGCCGTGGCCGCGGTCGAGGCCCTCGTCCTGTCGCTGAACATCTTTGACCAGGTCTACATACTCAACGGCATCGCGCCGCTTGGCTCCTCGGTCATGCTGCAGACCTACGTCACGACGTTCGAGGACCTCAACTTCGGCGGCGGGTACGCGCTTTCGCTGCTCGTCACGGCCGCAACCGCACTGCTCTCGATGGCCATGCTGGCGCTGCTGTACCGCAGGACGGAGGCGGCTGTCACGTGACGGCGGACTACCAGGCGGGCGGCCGGCTGGCCCGCACCGTCGACAGTGCCGGGGCCCGAAGGCTCGCCCGCGTGCTTTCGCGCCGCCCGGCGCGCGCACTCGGCCGCCTGATCACTCTGGTAGTGATCTTGTTGTGGTCGCTGTTCCCCATCTACTGGGCGCTCAACACCAGTCTCACGACGCTGTCGTCCGCCGACAGCACGCCGGCTCACTATGTTCCCTCTCCGCTGGTCTGGACCAGCTACAAGTCGGTGTTCGGCATCGGCGGGGCAAGCCAGGACGGCATCTCCGGCCAGCTCGGCCGATCGCTGCTGAACTCCGCGATCGAGTCGGGCGGGGCGATGATCTTGACGATCGTGATCGCCGTCTTCGCGGCGTACGCCTTCGCCCGGCTGGAGTTCCGGTTCAAGCGGACGATCTTCGTAAGCGTCCTGGCCACGCTTTTGCTGCCCGCCTACGCCACGCTGATACCGCTGTACCGGATCATGGCCAGCCTCGGACTGGTGAACACCTACATCGCGGTGATCCTGGTCTACACTTCCGGGTTCCTGCCGCTGGCAATCTGGATCCTCTACAACTACTTCAACAGCATCCCGCGAGAGCTTGAGGAAGCGGCGTTCGTGGATGGCGCCTCTCCCATGCGGGCCCTGCTTCGCGTAGTGGTCCCGGTCGCGATGCCCGGAATTGCAGCCGCGGCCATCATCGCCTTCCTGCTTGGCTGGGCGCAGTTCTTGTTCCCGCTGGTGCTGACGACCGACCTGAGCACCCAGCCGGTCACGGTCATCGTCGCGGCGCTGAACCAGCAGCGCATCGTCCCGTTCACGCTGATGATGGCCTGCGGCGTGCTGGCAGCCGCAGTCCCTGGCGTCCTGGCCCTGATACTGAACCGCTACATCGTCGAGGGCGTCACCGCGGGTTCGGTCAAGTAGCCGCCCGCGCGCCGCTGCTTCCGGCCTGCACGACCGAACGATCAAGGAACCGGGGGCGGTCAGGGTCAAGGCCGCGGATCTCGGCCGTGGTGACGGCGACGCGCTGGGCGGTCACAAGCTCGGCCTGCGGGTCGGTGTCCCCCGTGATGACGGTGGCGCCTGTGCGCCTGACGTCGCTGGCGAGCGCGGCATCCCCTGCTGCGCCGAGCAGCCACACTACCGAGTTCTCCGTGGCGGCGGCGATGGGCCCGTGCCGGTACTCCATCGGGGGATACGCCTCGCTCCACGCCGAGGCGGCCTCCTGCACCTTGAGCGCCGCTTCGCGCGCTACGCCGATGGCCCAGCCGTGGCCGAGGAACACATAGTGCGCCCGGTTCAGGAGGCGCGGGTCAACGTCGGCCGCGAGCGCCGCCCTCGCCTGCTCGATGACGGGCTGCAGATCGTGCCCGATGTAGGCCCTCGCCAGAGTCAGGACAGTCGTGGCGAACCGCGTCTGGACCACCGATTGCTCGTCGGCGTAGTCGAGCACGAGCAGCTGATCTGCAGCCTCCGCGATCGGAGTGGCGGCATCGGCGGTGATGCCAATCTTGCGCACTGAGCTGGGCAGGCCCTGCAGGGCGTCGAGCACCTCGGTGGTGGTGCCCGAGCGGGTGACGGCGATGACCGTGTCGTAACGACGAGCATCAAGGCCGGACGTCAGGAACTCCGAGGCGGGATACGCATCGGTCTGGCCCAGCCCCGCCACCTGTCGCGCGACTGCTATCGCGGTCGCCACGTGCCAAGACGTGCCGCAGCCGATGAGTGCGACACGTTCGCCGCGACCCGGCAGGATCGTCGCGGCATCGGCCACCGAGTCCAGTGCCCGAGACCAGCAGTCAGGCTGGCTGGCAATCTCCGCGAGCACGTACGGCTGACGTCCCTGCACTGGCAGTCCCTTCGCCGACCCCTGCCGGGGCGCCCCGCCGGGGGCCAGCTCGCTCGCACCGCTCCGGCTGCCGCCAGCGCGGCGCGGGCGGAAACCCCAAAGAAAAGTGCGCTCCCGAACCTCAAAGTGCGCACATCTTGCTCAGCTATAATGCACGATCTAGTCTACTTTAAACGACTATACGACACGTGTGATCACATCTCAAGCGTCGCCGTTACGGCGCCATTGCGTGAGATGTGACCGCATGGGGCTGGCCAGCCGGGTCGCGGTCAGATTCGGGCCAGGCCAGCCACCAGAATCCGCAGGCATCTGACCCGATGAAATGAGGGCGGGAAGCGCAGGCCGGCCCGGCCACCGCATCCCTTGTCAGCAGTGCATCGTCGCGACCGGTTGAACTACATAGTGTCCGAGGTGGTCAAGCGCGGCCAGATCGACGTCCCTTCGCTCGCGGCCGAGTTCAGCGTGTCCCGAGCGACCATCAGACGCGACCTGGAGGCCCTGCAGCGGCAGCGGCTGGTCTGCCGGACCCATGGCGGCGCAACCGTGCACGCAGCGTTCAATGACCTGCCGCTCAGCTACAAGACGACCCAGGACCTGCGAGAGAAACAGCAGATCTCCCGGCGCGCGCTTGAGTTCGTTGCCGACGCGAGGGTGATCGGAACGACGGGTGGTACGACGGTGGCGCAGTTCATCCGGCTGCTGCGCGACCGGGAGGACCTCACGGTCGTGACGAACGCGCTGAACGTAGCGGTCGAGTTGGTCAGCAACCCCCGGCTGCGAGTCTTCGTGGCCGGCGGCGAGGTGCGCGGCAGCAGCCAGGAGTCGGTCGGCCACAGCGCGGAGGCGTTCCTGTCCGAGTACAACATCGACGTCGCGTTCCTCGGCGTCGACGGGGTCGACGCCGAGGCAGGATGCACGAACTACGACCCGGCCGGGGCCCGGGTGAACGCGATGCTGCTCCGGCGGGCCCGCAAAAGGATCGTGCTTGCCGACGCGACCAAGGTCGGCCGGGTCACGCTGGCGCAGGTCTGCCGGATGTCCGAGGTGCACGTACTGATCACCGACGTCCGGGCCTCGGAGAACAAACTCGAGCCGATCCGGCGCCAGGGCTGCCGCGTCATCTGCGCTCGGTAGCCGGCGGGCCGGACGCCGCGCACTCGTGCGCCGTCTTTCTGCGCGTTGTGAACACTATGCGACGGATTTTGTGCGCACTTTCCGCTCGGCCTTGGCGGGTTGGACACCGGCAATCAAGATGGCATTCGTACGGAGTTGTGTCACCCGAGCGATGGTGCCCGCTGCCGGAGATGCGGCATGTCCGTGGCACCGCGAGGTGGGAGGCCTCATGAGAAAGTGGACGCCCGCGTTAGCGGCTGCAGCGATTATCGTGCCGATGGCAATGGTCTCGGCGACACCGGTCGCGCCGGCGGCCCAGGCCGCGACGGCGTACCCGCCCGGCGGACCGGACCAGAGGCCCGTGATGGGGTGGAGCGGGTGGAGCTTCCTCAGGGAGGC
>JASIBJ010000688.1 GCA_030045215.1 Streptosporangiaceae bacterium
GTTCGCGCGGTGGCCGAGGGCGGGATCATCCGGTTCGACTGCGGGGCGAAGCCAGTCACCATCGTCATGACGGCGACCGCAAGCGTGAACAAGACGACGCACCTCGTCGTCCTGGATGGCGGCGGCCTGGTGACGCTCAGCGGCGCCGGCAAACGCCGGATCCTCTACTCCGACACCTGTGCCGGGACCTGGTCAACTGACGACTGTGTCGACCAGCCCTATCCGCAGGTCGTGGTGCAGAACATCACGTTCGCCGACGGCTACAACGGCACCCACCAGGCGACGTGCACGGCCAACAGCCCGCCGTGCTGGTATGGCGGCGTCGACGGCGGGGGCGCCATCTACGCCGAGGGTGGCCAGTTCAAGGCCGTCAACTCACGGTTCCTCAACAACCGTTGCTACAGCTTCGGCCCGGACCTCGGCGGAGGCGCCATCCGCGCGCTCGCGCAGTACCAGAACCGGCCGGTGTATATCACGAGTGACACATTCAGCGGTGGCCAGTGCTCCAACGGCGCGGCCTTGAGCAGCATCAGCGTGCAGTGGGACGTGCTTAATAGCATGTTCGTCAACAATCGCGCCGTCGGCTGGGGCGCGAACCCCGCGGCTAGCGGCACTCCCGGCGGCGGCAGCGGCGGCGCGATCTACAACGACGGCTCCGACTATGACACCCTCGTCGCCGGCACGATCATGCGAGACAACACGGCCCGCGAGGGCGGCGGCGCGGTGTTCTTCGTGGTCGACAGTGGCTGGGGCACGCTGACGTTCAACGAATCGGCGCTGCACCACAACATCAGCGGAGAGTTCCAGACCTTCCCCGGCATTTACGACAACATTGACGGTCACGACGGCCCGCCGGTGATGATCCACTCCACCGACAACTGAGATCGCCGGCGTCGACGCGGCCTCAAGGTGGCCGCGCGAGCGAGCGAGCCGGTGGCGGGGCTAGCGTGTCGTGGCCGGGCTAGCGTGTCGTGGCTGGCAGCGCCGCCGCGATGGCCTTGGCCGCATCGAGCGTGACCTGGCTGACCGGGTGCAGCGCCGAAGGCCAGGTCGACAGCTTAGCGATGACGACCTGCCTGGGCCGGTGCACGAACACGTGCTGTCCGTTGATCCCGGCAGCGTAGAAGAAAGGCACCGCGGGCTCGGCCACCCACCAGCAGTTGCGGTAGTGCATGCCGGGCTTGTACCGGAGTGGTTCCTCGACCTCGACGAAGGCCTCCGGACCGTCCGGAGCACCGGCGATGGTGTCCTCGATCCACTGTGAAGGAACGACGTTCCATCCCCGCGAGCGCGTGCCCGCGCCCGCGAACAGCAGGCCGAACCGGCCCAGGTCGCGCAGCGTCGCGCAGATCCCGCCGTCGGCCATGGCGTTGCCGTGGGCATCGACGGTGATCTCCGCGTCGAACTCGGCGCCCATCGGCTGCCAGACCAGCCGGGCGATCAACTCGTGCAGCCGGGCCTGGCCCGCTCGCTCCAGCACCCAGCCAAGCACGTCGGTCAGGATCGAGCGATACCGGAACGAGCCGCCATGCGGGCCGTCGTTGTGCAGCGTCGCGTAGTACCCGAGCGCGTCGGCCGGCCGGGCCTGCGCGCCGTCCGGCCGCCACAGGTAGACCCGCTCATACGTCCGCACGTCGGCCGCCGGGTCGGCGTAGTTCTCATCGAAGTGCGTGCCAGCGCGCATGTCGAGCAGGTCCTGCACGGTGGCGCCCTCGAACGAGGTCCCGGCGAGCTCGGGCACGATCCGCTCGACCCGAGCGCCGGCACCCAGCAGGCCCTGCCCTACCAGGACCCCTGCGACGGTTGAGACCACCGACTTCGATACCGACATCAGCAGATGGGGGGTGTCCTCGCTCATCCCGTTGAAGTACTGCTCGGCGACGATCCGGCCGCGGTGCAGGACCAGGAAGCCGTCGGTGTAGCTTTCGGCCAGCATCTCGCGGACCGTCAGGTCGCGCTCCCCCGACTGAAACCTGATCTCGGACAGGTCAAGCTCGGCTCGCGGCAAGCGGCGGAGCGGTCCGGCGCCGCGGCTGATCCTGGCAGTGGGGACAAGCTCGCGCAGGTGCTGGAATGACCAGCGGTTGAACGGCGGATCTTGCCAGTTCGCCAGCGTCACCAGGGAGGCCTGCGGGAACGGCGGCGCACCGGACATTAGCTGATGTTCAGTCGCGGGCTGGGCTGCGGTATCGGCCACTAGCACAATTTAGTGGACCTGCGTATTACCGCACCGCGTAATGCACGGCTCTGGCCTGAGCTTCCTGGCCCTGGATACCAGGTGCTCGCGCTCAGAACTGGGCCTTAAGCTCCTCGATGGCCTGAGCGCGCTCCCGGAGTTGGCCGTATGCGGGGCGCTCCCTTATCCGGGCCAGCACCCAGCGCACGGCTTCCGCGCGGTTCGGCGCGATGCCGGCGGTGATGAGCGTGTCGAGCGTCTCCAGGTCCGCCGGCCCGAGCCGGGCCATGACGGGAGTGAGCTCGCCGGGCGCGAACGGGCGGTTCTCGCCCTTCGGGACCTTGAGCAGCAGCCGCATGTGCGGGCCATGATCGCGGCCTTCGGTCTCCGTGACAATCTCCATGACCCTGGCGTCCGGCAGACTCTCAGCCACGTCCTCGCGGAACGTGCGGAACGCTTCGTGATGATCGCGGTGGAAGGCCTCGGCTGTCCGCCTGCCCGCCTCTTTGTCCTCGGGCGCGTCGAGGACAATGCGGACCAGGACCTCGCCCGGCTCGACCACGGGGTCGTCGCCGTATTGCAGGACGGCGACGCGCTTCACCGGCACATCGGGAAAGCGCCTCGCCACCTCATCGGTGATCTTGCTCTCGATTTGCGCTGCCGCTTCTCGTTCCATCGTCCTTCGCCCCGTTCGGCGCTGCTGGCACCGAGGTGCGCTAGCAAGTTTCTCTGGAAGTCAGAGTAACAAGGGTTACTCAGGTCCGATAGCGGGCTCCGCAACGCAATCAGGGACGGCCCGCGCAACTGCATGGCAGGCGTGCAAGGCAATCAGCCGCGGGCTGGCGCCTGCTGCCTGGTACCCGTAGTGAGCTGCCGGTACAGGGCCTCCGTCTCCGGGTGCGGCTCGCCGCCAGGGGCTATCTCCTCGATCGCATCCAGGCATCGGCGCCAGGCCTCGGCCACGCCCCCGAGATTTCCTGCCGCGTGCTCCGCGCGCATCAGCAGGCGCCACAGTTGCTCGGCCGCGGCCTCAGCGACGA
>JASIBJ010000689.1 GCA_030045215.1 Streptosporangiaceae bacterium
CGGGCCGGACTCCAGCCCCGGCCGGTTCAGGTGGCCGGTTGCCTCGGGCGATGCCCGCAGGTCGTCGGCGGGGATCGCCTCGGCCGGGTCCTGGGGGTCGTCCCCCGGACTGGTCCTGCGGGGATTCCGGGGGGCGCCACCCGGGCTGACACCGCTTGCCGACATAACCGCAGTCTAATGGGCTGACCTGCGGGCTAGCCGGGTGCGCCGGCCGCGTCGCCGCCTTCGGCGGCGGGCTTGGACGGGCTGACCCGCAGCCGGGATATCCGCCGGCCGTCCAGCTGCGTGACCGTCAGCCGCCGACCTCCCACCTCGGCTGACTCGCCGTCCGCGGGCAGGTGTCCGAGCGCGGCCAGCAGGTACCCGGCCACGGTCTCGTACGGACCCTCGGGCAGTTCGAGCCCGGTCTGCTCGGCGAACTCGTCCAGGTTGAGCAGCCCGTCGACCTCCAGTTCGCCGCCGTGCAGTTGTCGCGGGTGGGTGGCCTCTTCGTCGTATTCATCCTGGATGTCGCCGATGAGTTCCTCGACCAGGTCTTCGAGCGTGACGATGCCCGCCGTTCCGCCGTATTCGTCCACGACGATGGCCAGGTGCGCCCGGTCTTTCCGCATTTCCGACAGGGCGGACAGGACCATCTTGCTGATCGGCAGAAACTTCACCGGCCTGCAGACGTCGCCGACCCGGCGGCTGGCCGTCTCGGCCCGGTTGTCCAGCAGATCGCGCGCGTGCACGAAGCCGATCACGTCGTCGTAGGACTCCTGATACACGGGGAACCTGGAGTACCTCGCCTGCTCCACGGTCGCGGCCGCTTCCTTGATCGGCATGGCCGCGGGCAGGAATTCGACCTCCGTGCGCGGCACCAGCACCTCGCGGACCTGCCGCTTACCGGCATCAAAGACCTCACCCACGATGTGCCTCTCGTCGGCGCTCAGCGCCTGATGTCCGGCGACCAGATCTCGCAGCTCCTCGTCGGTCATTACCCCGCGAGCCGCGGCCGGATCGCCGCCAAGCAGGCGGACGACCATGTTCGTGCACTTGGAGAGCAGCCACACGAGCGGCCTGGCCAGCGTGGCGACGCGGTCCACGACCGGGCCGGCGACCAGCGCCACTCGCTCGGCCCGCTGCAGTGCCAGCCGCTTCGGCGCCAGCTCACCGAACACGAGGGTGAACAGCGAGATGATCAGCGTCACCACGACGATCGACAGCGGGGTGGCGACATCGCCCGACAGCCCGAGGTGGTGGAGCTGGTTGGAGAGCTTGTCAGCCAGCAGCGCAGCACCGAAGGCGCCGGACAACAGCGTCGCCAGCGTCACCCCGATCTGGACGGAGGACAGGAACCGGTTCGGGTCCTGCGCCAGCCTGGCCGTGCGCTGGCCGCGTCGGCCGCGCCTGCCGAGCGAGCGGACCTGCGTCTCGCGCAGCGACACCAGGGCCATCTCAGCGGCGGCGAAGAATCCGCCAATACCGATCACGGCAAGGACGAGCAGAATACTCCAGCCGACGTTCACGTCCGGATACCTGACCTCGTCATTCGGCGTGCGCGGAGCGCCGTCGCACCTCGTGAGCCCGGCCGCGGCCGCGCCGAAGCCGCGCGGTAATTTGCAATAGTCTAAGCAATGTGCCCACGCGGGTGAGCCGTACTCGCACCTCCGTGGCTGCCTACGTTCCTCACTTGTGCCGGCCCAGGGTGTGCCGTGCCACTTAATACCGTTCTAAGCTACGTATACCTACACTCCCGGCAAACGGGACGAATGTCGGTCACGAAGCGAAGGAACGGTGAGCGGTGGGCACGATCCATGATGACGCCAAGTCGATCTCCGCTGAGCTGAGCGCGCTGCGCAGGTCCATCCACAAAGAGCCGGAGATCGGCCTGGACCTGCCGCTCACTCAGCGCAAGGTCCTGGACGCGCTGGACGGGCTGCCGCTCAAGATCAGCACCGGCACACAGCTCACGTCTGTGACCGCCGTGCTGCGCGGCGCCAAGCCGGGCAAGACCGTCCTGCTGCGCGGCGACATGGACGCATTGCCCGTCACCGAGCGGACCGGCCTTGACTACGCGTCGCGGATCGATGGCGCCATGCACGCCTGCGGCCATGACCTGCACACGACGATGCTGGTCGGCGCGGCCCGCCTGCTTTGCGCCCGGCAGGCCGACCTGGCCGGAAACGTCATCTTCATGTTCCAGCCGGGCGAGGAGGGCCCGGGCGGCGGCCGGATCATGGTCGAGGAGGGCGTCCTCGATGTGGCGGGCGAGCGGCCTGTCGCGGCGTACGCGCTGCATGTCGCGTCGGGCCTGCTGCCGTTCGGCCGGTACGCCAGCCGGCCGGGGACGATGATGGCCGCCGCCGACACCCTGCACGTCACCGTCCACGGCCGCGGCGGCCATGGTTCGCAGCCGCACCGGGCCGCCGACCCAATCCCGGCCGCGTGCGAGATCGTGCTGGCACTGCAGACGATGGTGACCAGGCAATTCGACGTGTTCGACCCGGTTGTGATCACAGTCGGCACGTTCCACGCGGGCACCACCGACAACGTCATCGGCGACGGTGCGCACTTCATCGCCACCGTCAGGTCCTTCTCCCGCGAGGCGAGGGCGGCGGTGCAGGAGGCGGCCCCAAAGTTGGCCCGCGATATCGCGGCGGCCCATGGCCTCACGGCGACCGCCGAGTTCCGCGACGGCTACCCCGTGACCGTGAACGACGCGGCCGAAGTGGACTTCGCCGCAGGCACGATCTCCGACGTCTTCGGCGACGGGCGCCATATCGCGGCTCCCAACCCGCTGACCGGCTCTGAGGACTTCTCCTACGTGCTTGAGCAGGTACCCGGCGCGTTCGTGATGCTGGGCGCGTGCCCGACGGACACCGATCCGGAGACCGCGCCGTTCAATCACTCGGCCGAGGCGGTTTTCGACGACGCAGTGCTGGCCGACGGCACCGCCCTGTACACCGAACTAGCGCTCCGCCGCCTCGCCCAAGCCAGCTAACGGCTCCCATGCGCCGCGCCCGGCCGGGCCAGCGCTCCCGGCGGTTACAGGCTCGCGACGTCGGCTTGCTTGGCCCGGACAGCCTCCGCGGCAGCGCGCAGGCCTTCGAGCTCGGACGCGGTCAGGTCCCGCTGGACGACCCCGCGTACGCCGGTAGCGCCGATCTCAGCCTCCACGCCCAGGTACACGCCGGAGATACCGTACTCCCCGTCCACCCAGGTGCAGACCGGCATGATCGCGCCGGAGTCCTCGGCTACCGCCCGTGCCATCCGGGCCGCGGCGGCCGATGGGGCGTAATAGGCAGACCCGGTCTTCAGCAGGGCGACGATCTCGCCGCCGCCGTTGCGGGTGCGCTCGACGAGCTGCCCGATCTCGTCCGCCGACAGCACGTTGGACAGGGGCTTGCCGTCTACCGTGCAGGCCGACGGCACCGGCACCATCGTGTCGCCGTGCGAGCCCAGGGTGAGCGTCCGGACCGAATGAACTGGCACGCCGAGCCGCTCGGCCACGAAGTTCGTGAACCTGGCCGTGTCGAGCATGCCGGCCTGACCCATGACCCGGTGCGACGGAAAGCCGGAGATCTTGGCGGTCAGCGCGGTCATCTCATCAAGCGGGTTGGAGACCACGATGAGGACCGCCTCGGGGGCGTGCTTGACGACTTGCTCGGCCACGCTTCGGACGATCTTGGCGTTGACGCCGATCAGGTCCATCCGGCTCATCCCTGGCTTGCGCGGGAGACCCGCCGTGATGATCACGATCCCGGAGCCCGCGATCACCTCGTAGCCCTCGCCGTCGGCGCCGGTCGTCTGGCCGGTGACCTTGGTCTCGAAGCCCTCGACCGGGCGTGACTGGCTCAGGTCCAGCGCCAGACCCTCCGGCTTGCCCTCCACGATGTCGGTCAGCACTACCTCGTCGAAGATGTCGTACTCGGCGAGCCGCTGGGCCGTGGTCGAGCCGTAGAAGCCCGCCCCGACGACCGTAATCTTCCCTGTCCGGGACATTCGCTCGATCTCCTTCTCCGGCTTATCGGTTGTGTCGGATGGATTAGGCCGCATCCACGGCCGCGCGCAGATTCTCGGCGAGCGCAGCCAAGAACTCCTCCGTGGTCAGGAACGGGGTGTCCTCGCCAACCAGGAGGGCCAGGTCCTTGGTCATCTTGCCGCTCTCGACGGTTTCGATACAGACCCGCTCCAGCGTCTCTGCGAACCGCGTGACCTCGGGGGTGCCGTCGAGCTTGCCGCGGTGCGACAATCCCCTGCTCCACGCGAAGATCGAGGCGATGGGGTTGGTGGACGTTGCCTTGCCCTGCTGGTGCTGCCGGTAGTGGCGGGTGACGGTGCCGTGCGCGGCCTCCGCCTCGACGGTCTTGCCGTCGGGCGTCATGAGCACGCTCGTCATGAGGCCGAGCGAGCCGAAGCCCTGGGCGACGATGTCGGACTCCACATCGCCGTCGTAGTTCTTGCAGGCCCAGACGATGCCGCCGTTGCCCTTGATCACCTGAGCAACCATGTCGTCAATGAGCCGGTGCTCGTACCAGATCCCGGTGGCCTCGAACTCGGCCTTGAACTCGGCCTCGAAGACCTCGGCGAAGATGTCCTTGAACCGCCCGTCGTAGGCCTTGAGGATCGTGTTCTTCGTGGACAGGTAGAGCGGAAGCTTACGGTCCAGCGTGAACCGCATGCTGGCGCGGGCGAAGTCCCTGATCGAGTCGTCGAAGTTGTACATGCCCATGGCCACGCCGCCGCCTGTGAACTTCGCCACGTCGAACTCGATCGGCTCGACGTCGGGCGAGTCCGGCAGGAATGAGATCCGGACTGCACCAGGCCCGGAAACGACGAAGTCCGTCGCCCGGTACTGATCACCGTGGGCGTGCCTGCCGATCACGATCGGCTGGGTCCATCCGGGCACGAACCTGGGGATGCTGGCGACGACGATGGGCTCGCGGAAGATGACGCCACCGAGAATGTTCCTGATGGTGCCATTCGGCGACCGCCACATCTTCTTCAGCCCGAACTCCGCGACCCTGGCCTCGTCTGGGGTGATCGTGGCGCATTTGACACCCACACCGTGCCGCTTGATCGCGTTCGCGGCATCGATCGTGACCTGGTCGTCGGTGGCGTCACGATTCTGGATCGACAGGTCGTAATACTCGAGGTCGATGTCAAGGTAGGGCAGGATCAGCTGGTCCTTGATGAACCGCCAGATGATGCGCGTCATCTCGTCGCCGTCAAGCTCCACGACGGGATTTGTCACCTTAATCTTTGCCATTGCCGCTTGGGTTCCCTTCATCGCCGGCGCCCTTGCCTTGGCGAGTCCTGACCGGGCACTCACACGCCCGGTTGTCCGTAAATCTGCCGACCGCACCATCGGGCCAGCACGTCAGCCCGGGACCTTGACGATTAGCCCCGCTATGAGCAAGCCAGCGCCCAGCGCGGTCAGCGCTGCGACGTCGAGCAGCCGCCGGCGAGATCCAAGCAAGCCGATCCTGCCTTCCGGCAGCAGCAGCCGTGCCAGGGATCCCGCGAGCAGCGCACCCGCCATCACCAACGTACCGCCCCTGACGTCCTGCGCACCGCCACGCATTACGCCCAGGCCGGCCAAAATGCCGGTCAGCACGACCGCGTAGGGAAGTTGCGCCAGCCGCCTCGCCCCGGTGCGGCTCTTCGCCGCAATCGCGGTAGCCGACCGGGCGGTGGCGGGCGGGGCGGCGGGCGGCGGTGCGCCCGTCTCGTTCCCGGTCGATTGGCTGTCGGCGGCGTCGGCTCTCTCGGGTGGAGCCGCGACGCTGGCCTGCTGCTCGCGCTCGCGCTTCAGCTTGGCTACTCCCCTGGCCGAGTGCTTCACCGGGCACCAAGCGGGACCCAGCTCAGCCCGCTCTCTCCGATGTACTCACTATCGGGCCTGATCAGCCGGTTGTCGGCGTGCTGCTCGATGACGTGCGCGGTCCATCCGGCCATCCGGCTGGCCGAGAAAACCGGCGTGAACAGGTCGGTCGGGATGCCCAGGTAGTGATAAACGCTGGCGGCATAGAAATCGACGTTCGGGTACAGGCCCTTCTCAGCGAACACCACCTCCTCCATCCGCCTGGACATCCGGTAGTAGGTGTCATCGCCGGTGGCCGCGCCCAGCTCAGCGGACATTTGGCGCAGGTACGCGGCCCGGGGATCCTCGGTCTTGTAGACGCGATGGCCGAAGCCCATGATCTTTTCACCCCGCTGCAGGCGCCCGGCGACCTGACTGCTGGTCGCGTCGAGCGGGTCACCGCCTGATGCCCTGATCGCCTCGAGGCCGCGCATGACCTGCTCGTTGGCACCGCCATGCAGGGGGCCCTTCAGGGTCCCGAGCGCGGCCACGACGGCCGAGTGCATGTCCGACAGGGTGGCGGCGCACACCCTGGCCGCGAATGTGGACGCGTTCATGGTGTGGTCGGCGTGCAGCACCAGGCAGGCATCGAGGATCTCGGCCGTGCGGGGTTCCGGCTTCTCGCCGGTGAGCTGCAGGAGGAAGTTAGCAGCGACGCCGAGGCCCGGATCGGGCCCGATCAGATCCTTGCCCGTGCGGGCGGCCTGGTAGGCGGCGATCAGGACCGGCTGCCGGGCGGTGAGCCTGGCCGCCTTCCGCAGGTTGGCGGCCCTCTCGTTGGAATCCGCGTCCGGATCGTCGGCGCTGGCCAGCGACACCAGGCTCCGCAACGCCTCCATGGGCTGCTGCCGGGCCGCGATCCCGCCGAGGTCGGCGGCGGCCAGCGGGCCGATGACCCGACCGGCGGAGAGCTCAGCCAGGTAGTCGTCAAGCTGAGCCCGGTCAGGCGCGGTCCCGCGCTGCAGCAGGTAACTGACCTCTTCGAAGGTTGCGTTGCCGGGGAGCTCGTTGATGTCGTAACCGCGGTAGGAGAGCCGGCCGGCGTGGCCGTCGATGTCACTGAGGGCGGTGGAAGCGGCCACCACATCGGCCAGTCCCCTGGCCGGCTTATCCGCCATTAGCTTCCTCCTGCGCACGGCTCGCTCGGCAGTGTACTTCCGTAGCCTGGCTTGTTCCTCCGTGCCTTCGCGGAAGCGGCTGACGGGACCGTGGCACACCGAAGGCAGCCCGTAGGCGTAGAGACGCCGCGAGGTGGGTAGCCCTCGGGTGACACCTCCCTATCGCCCCGGACATGCCAGAGGACCGTCATGGAAAGCCCCCACCTCCGGATCGAGAGCACCGGCGACATTGTCAGGCTGCGCCCGGACGTCACGACCGTCGGGCGCGGCGCCTCGGTCGACGTACATCTGGACCACCCGAGCGTGTCCAAGCTGCACGCCGAAATAATCCGCCGCGGCCCCTACGCATACGTGACCGATCTCGGGTTATCGCGCAACGGCACGAGGGTCAACGGCCGGGTTGTCGCCCAGCGACTACTGGAGAACGGCGACGTCATTGCCTTCGGCTCGGAGCGCTGCCAGGTCGGCGGCCTGCCGAGCGAGGACATGCTGCCAGAGATCAGCCTGCGACGCTCGGCCATACCGGAGCTAACCAGGCGCGAAGTCGACGTCGTAGCCGCCTTGTGCCAGCCCGCGCTCTCGGATGAAGCCTTCGTCGCGCCCGCGACGGCCAGGGAAATCGCGGCCGACCTGGTGGTTACCGAGGCGGCGGTCAAACAGCACCTGCTGCGGCTGTACCAGAAGCTGCGGATCGCCGAAGGACCTAACCGGCGAACCAGGCTGGCGAACGAGGTGATGGCGCTCGGATTGGTCAGGCCGCTCCCGACGGCAGAGCCCGACAGCCACGACACCAGGCAGGCCACGATGCCTCCCGCCACAGCCTCCCGGCAGGCGACTCCGCCCGCGGGTGTTCTGCCGCCCGCCCCCCGACTGCCAGCCGATTCTCAACTGGCCAGCTGACTTTCAGCCGAACCTGGGGGTTGACCCCGGCTGGCCGAACCCGCCTGGCCCAGACTGCCGCTTAGAGCCGGTGCCCGACCCAGCTGATCAGCCGCTTGCTGACCTGCGTGAGAGTGCCGGAAAGGTGGCCAAGCAACGGGTGGTTCAGCGGAGCGTTCTGCAGTTGCTGCCCGAGATGGACGTCGGGCCAGTAGCCGGGAGCTAGGGATGCCGCGGCCGCCACGGCGACAACGGCCAGAATCGCCAGGGCGACGAAGCCGAACACGGTGCCCGGCCCTGACCGGGTGATCCGGCTGTAGAGCCGCCCGAGCGGTCTTCGGCAGGCGGCCGATCCGGGCCCCACGCAGTAGCACGCGACGAACGCTCCGGCGGCCCAGGCACCTGCCCTGGGCAGTGCCGATGTCCCCGAGGCCAGCACTGTTACGGCCGCGGCCGCGGCCGCGCACAGGAGCGCGAGCGGCGCAAGCAAGACGAACCGGATCACCGACCGGCACACGGCCCACGGGAAGAAGGCGGCAGCCGCAGCGCTTCCGCCGCCCTGGCGACCCTGCCGGCCGGCCCGCCGGGTGCTCCAGCGGCCCGTCAGGTCGGCTGACATGAGCGCAATGAGCAGCAGCATCGCGATCGCCGCCCCGCCGATCGGCAGCAGCACGCTGGCGGCCACGAAGGCGACGACCGTTGCCGC
>JASIBJ010000690.1 GCA_030045215.1 Streptosporangiaceae bacterium
GTCCGGAAGGCGTCGACCTTGGTTTGCAGGCGCTGCGCGGCCCCGCTGAGCTTCTCCTCCTCGCCCTGAAGCGAGGCGTACTGCGTCTGGAGGTCCACCAGCTGCTGATTGATCCCGGCCTTGCGCTGAAGCGCCTCGCGGGCGAGATCCTCGCGGCCAGCAGACAGCGCGTCGCGAGCCTGCCTGTCCAGCTTGTCTGCCGACTGCTGCAGCTGGTTGACCTGCAGTTCCACGCGCTTGCGCGACGTCGCGACGTCGGCCACGCCACGACGGACCTTCTGCAGCAGCTCAAGCTGCTGCTGATAGGAGTAATCCAAGGTCTCGCGCGGATCTTCCATCCGGTCGAGCGCCTTATTGGCCTTAGCCCGGAAGACCAGCTGGACCCGCTTCATGACGCCCATGGGCGCGACCATCCCCTCATCGGAATCCGCTGCTACGGTGCCGTCCGGGGTCGCGGAACAGCGTCGGTGATAGCCAACGGACATATTGCCGGCAGATCTTGCCTTCAGCCTACGACGTTGGAACGCGGGCCGTCATCACAGAGTGCCCGCTCCGTGCCGCCTGAAGGCGCCTGATGGGCCACGGGGCCGGGCTCATGGCCACACCAGGAGCGCGGGCAATCCGCGACCGAGGAACGGAGTTCTGAGGGGTTCGTCCCGGTAGGCTGTGGGTGTGTTCCGACGACGCCCCAGCGATACCCCTGACGTGCTCGAGAACGAGCAGCCTGAACCAGACGCGGCCCCCGACGCTGATCGGCCCGTCCGGTCGAGTTACACACCGCCGAAGGCTGGACCGACGCCGAAGCGGAGCGAAGCTGAGGCAAGCCGGCGCGGGCCCTACCAGGCGCCGGCCGACCGCAAGGCCGCGGCCCGGCAGAGCAGGGAGCGCGATCGGAGCGACAGGACCAAGCGGACAGAGGCGCTCCAGCGCGGCGAGGAGTGGGCACTGCCGAGGAAGGACCGGGGACCGGTCCGAGCCCTCGCCCGCGACGTCGTCGACTCGCGGCGCAGCCTCTCCGAGTACTACCTGATCGCCGTTATCCCGATCTTCGTACTGATCTTCCTGCCCTACACCTTCCTCAAGCTCGCCGCCGACGCCTTGGTCGTGATGATCCTCGTCATCGTCGCGCTCGAGGGCTACATGGTCGGGCGCAGGGTGCAGCGGCTGGCGAACGAGCGCTACCCCGGCCAGAGCACGCGCGGCGTGCGCTTGTACGCGGCCATGCGCGGGACCCAGATGCGCCGGCTACGCATCCCCAAGCCCAGGGTCGACGTGGGCGACGAGATCTGATCGCTCGGGAGCCCGGTATGAGCCGGCAGATAACCGGACTACTAGGTTGTCCGCCATGGAACACCGTCATTTGGGCCGCAGTGGCCTTAAGGTCAGTGAGATCGCCTACGGCAACTGGATCACGCACGGCTCGCAGGTAGAGGAGGACGCGGCCGTTGCCTGCGTCCGAGCCGCGCTCGACGAGGGAATCACCACGTTCGACACCGCCGATGTCTACGCGCGGACCAGGGCCGAGACCGTTCTCGGCAAGGCGCTGCACGGGGTGCGGCGTGAGTCGATTGAGCTCTGCACGAAGGTGTACTGGCCGACCGGTCCGGGCGCCAACGACAGCGGCCTGTCGCGCAAGCACATCATGGAGTCGGCCCATGCCTCGCTGCGAAGGCTGGACGTCGACTACATCGACCTGTACCAGGCACACCGGTTCGATCACGAAACCCCGCTGGAAGAGACGCTCCGGGCCTTCGACGACCTGGTCAGGCAGGGCAAGGTGCTGTACATCGGCGTATCGGAGTGGCGAGCCGAGGAGATCTCCGCCGCGATCAAGATCGCCGCGGAGCTGGGCTTCGACCGGATCGTCTCCAACCAGCCTCAGTACAACATGATCTGGCGCGTGATCGAGGCCGAGGTCGTGCCGCTGTGCCGGCAGGAAGGAATCGGCCAGATCGTCTGGTCACCCATCGCCCAGGGCGTCCTGACCGGGAAATACCTGCCTGGCACCGAGCCTCCCGCGGGGTCCAGGGCCTTGGACCAGACCGGGTCGCGCTTCATATCCGAGCTGCTCGTCGACGATCTCCTGATCAGGGTGCAGCAACTGAAGCCCGTGGCCGACCAGGCCGGCCTGACTCTCGCGCAGCTGGCGATTGCCTGGACCCTGCAGAACCCGGCAGTCTCGGCGGCGATCATCGGCGCCACCCGGCCCGAGCAGGTCAGGGAGAATGTGCGCGCGGCGGGATTGCGGCTTGAGGAATCCGCCATGCGCCAGATCGACGAGATTCTCGGCGACGCCGTAGTCACCGACCCGGCCGAGACGGCCAGTCCGCCACAGCGTCCCTAGCGCCAAGCCAGTGCCGTGCGCCTGATGCGGGCGGCATGTCGCTACTCCTCGGCTGGATGCAGGCTCATCGGGCCGTACTCGACGCGGCCGTCCTCGGTCAGCGTGACCCGGTCGACGCCCGCCTTGAGCAGGCTGGGCCAGTGCTCGCCAAGCCAGCTCTCCGCGTCGCCCTGGCTGCTGAACGTCTCCTTCAGCAGGTCACGGGCCGGTACAGCCGTGCCATCTTCCCTCTCCAACTGCCAGGTCCAGGTCATTTCTCGCCTTGCGTAGCTAGGATCAAGGCCGGCTCTCGACGGCCCCCATGGTAACTAACCGCAACTGACAGGCAGGCCAGTGGACGCGCTCTTGATCGGCACCGGAGGAGAGCGCGGCTGGCCGCAGGATGGCTGCTCGTGCGCCTCATGCCTGCGCGCCGCGGCGGCCGGGACTCGCCGGGCGCCTGGCCGCGCACACGTCGATGGGCAACTGGTGCTGATCCCGGGAGCGCCGCCCCGGTCGTCGAGCGGCAGTACGAGCCACCGGGTAGTGGCGGTTCCGGGCGGCTGGGACATCACCGGGCCAGACGGCGGCCGGCTGCTGGCCGCGGCGGGTCCGGGAGCGGTTCCCGAGCCACCAGACGGGACGGCCCGGTTCGATATCGCGCTGCTCGACCTGCTCGCCAGCCCCGCCCATCTCGGGCTGCTGCGTGCCCGCGGCCTGGTAACCGAGCAGACGCGCGTGGCGGCGCTCTACACCGACCACAGGATCAGCTCCGAGCGGGAAATGGCCCGCCGATGCGCTCTCTGGCGGGCCACTGCGGGCCAGGACGGGCAGGTGATAGGCACCGCCGAGCAGTCGGCCGGCCCATCGGAGCGAGTTGGGCCAGGGCGTCCGCACCGGACGCTGGTCCTCGGCGGGGCGCGATCTGGCAAGTCGAGGGAGGCCGAGCTGAGGCTGTCCGGCGAGCCGTCGGTGACCTACCTCGCCGCCGGGCCCTGGGCCGATGAGCAGTGGGAACGCACGGACGGCGAGCCCGACCCCGAATGGGCGGACCGGGTGGCCGCGCACCGCGCGGCTCGGCCCTCCTGGTGGCGCACCGAGGAGAGCCTGGACGTGGCCGGGGCCCTGCGGCGGGAGACGGGCGCGCTTCTGATCGACGGAATCGGGACCTGGCTGGCCGCCGTGATGGACCAGGCCGGCGCGTGGCCCGAAGACGCGGCCGACTGGGCACCCCGGCCGGCGGCGGCGGACCCGCAGCACGTTGTCTCGGCCAAGACCGACGAGTTGATCGACGCCTGGCGGCAGACCGCGGCTCTGGTGGTGGCTGTGACCGACGAGGTCGGTTCCGGGCTGGTGCCCGCCTACCCGGCGGGCCGCATGTTCCGGGATCAGCTTGGCTGGCTGAACCAGCGCCTAGCCGCCGAATCAGACGTCAACATGCTGGTCGTGGCGGGTCGGGCCATGATCTTGCCAACCTGACCCGAACCATCACTATCCGGGCTAGCGACCGCGAACGGCGCGAGATGGGTCCTGGAAGCTGTTAAGTTCTATGCGCTAGCACTCTGATCAGGACTATCCTCCCCGACCCTGTCCTGGCTCAGCCTCGTGATCAAGGTGGTGACGACATTGACTCGCGTTGTCGTCGTAGGTGACCTCATGACGGACACGGTCGCGCACGCGCACCTGGCGCTGGCCAGGGGCAGCGACACGCCCGCCACCGTGACCATGCACGGCGGTGGTTCCGGCGCGAATATCGCGGCCTGGCTGGCCGTCGACGGGTGCGAAGTCGCGTTCGTGGGCAGGCGCGGGGCAGACATCGCCGGCCGGAACCGTGACATGGAATTGATGGGCTACGGGGTAGACGCGCGCCTGGTCATGGATCCCGACCGCCCGACTGGCACGTGCGTCGTGATGGTGACCCACAAGGGCGACCACACTATGCTGTCCGACCCCGGGGCCAACGCGGCCCTGTCCCCGGAGGATCTGCCTCAGGACCTGTTCGCGCCCGGCAGCCACCTGCATGTCTCCGGTTACACGCTGCTCAATCCGGGGTCGCGGCCTGCGGTTCTGGTCGCTCTCAGCACCGCCGACAGAGCCGGGATGTCCATCTCGATCGATGGCGCGTCCGCCGCACCCCTGGAGCGAGTGGGCGCCGAGCCGTTCCTGCAACTGACCAACGGCGCCACCCTCCTGTTCGTGAACGCGGCTCAGGGCAAGGTCCTGACCGGCCGGGACGATCCGGGCCAGGCCGCCAGGGTGCTGAGCGCCTGGTACCCGCACGTGGTCATGAAGCTCGGCCCGGACGGCGCGATGATGTACTCCAACGGCCGGCCCGACCCGGTCAGGGTGCCGGGGCCGCCGATCGAGCGCATCGTCGACGGTACAGGCGCGGGCGACGCCTTCGTCGCCGGATTCCTCCCGGCCTGGCTGGACAACAAGCCACCGGGTGAGGCGCTCGTCAGCGGTTGCCGGCTGGCCGCACGCGCTCTCAGCCTGGTGGGCGCCCGTCCACTGCTGTAGTCGTCGCGGCAGCGTGCCGCTAGCCGGCATGTGCCAGCACGAAGTCCGTGACGGCCTGGCTGTAGGCCTGCGGCTCCTCGAGGTACGGGTAGTGACCGGACCGCTCGAACTCGCGCATGGTCCCGTCCCTGACCGACGTCCTGAAGGCGGCCAGCATGCCCGGCGCCGCGACCAGGTCGTCGCGTCCGCGCAGCAGCAACGCCGGCCTCCTGATCCGCGGCAGTAGCGACAGCACCGGCTCGTACATCGCGGCCAGCAGGGGCCAGTGCGAGTTGCCCCGCTGCCACTGCTCCTGCGTGAACCCCGAGTCTTCCAGCAGCTCGCTGAAGTCGGCCGCGCCGTCCGGATCGTGAAAGAATTGCTCCAGGTAGTACGCGCCCAGCGTCTGCATCGCGCCCTTGGCGTCGTCGCCGAAGACCAGCCGCGCGGACTTGGCCGCCAGCTCCCGGCAGCGCTCGGCGTCGGCGAGCTGCCCGAGCGCCTCGAGCCTGCGGGCCACGACGGGCAGGCGGTTACGGTCGGTCATGTCCGCGTCCCAGCACGGGCAGTCGAAGATCACCGCGCGGACCGCGCCGGGATGGCCAGTCACGTACCGCAGCGCGTACCCGGCCCCGGCCGAGTGCCCGAGCACGGCCCAGGACTCGATCCGCAGCCTTCGCCGCAGCGCCTCGAAGTCCGTCACCAGCAGATCGGGCGTGAGCGGCGGAACGCCTGGCAGCGGCTCCGACCGCAGCGTCCCGCGCTGGTCAACTCCGATGATGCGCAGTTGCGCCGCCAGCAGGTCACCCTGCGCCCTCATGAAGTCGTAGCAGCCCTGGCCGGTCCCGCCATGAACGTAGAGCAACGCCGGCGCTGCGGGATCACCGCGATCATCGACGAAGATCCTCGTGCCATTGACGGTGACCAGGCGTGCGGACAACTGCTACCTCCGACGTGCCCCGTTCCCTCGTGCCAACCTAACCGGCCGGGGATCAAGAGCGCCGCCGGTCTACCCTGGCAGCGCTCGATGCTCGTCGAGCCGGATCCAGAATCTGTCCTTGCCGTCCGCCTGGCCGTCGGGGACTCCGCCGTTGGCGAGGATTATCTTTCGTGACGGCTCGTTGTCGAACCGACAGGTGAGCAGGACGCGCCTGAGGCCGATCTTGCGGCATTCGGCCAGCCCGGCCGCGAGCATCCGCGTGCCATGGCCCTGCCGTCGCCAGTGGGGCGCGATGCTGTAGCCGATGTGCCCGCCTGACCGCGCGAGTTCGGGGGTGAGCCCGTGCCGGATGACGAGTTCTCCCAGGTAGTGCTGGCCGGAGATGTACCAGAGGATCGTTGTGGGCACGCCCCACCAGAACGGCGTGCCCTGCCGCACCGCCACCAGCGCGCCGAAGTCCGCCTCTGCCCGCTCCAGGAGTTCGGTCGAACTGCCCTCCTCCGCGCGGTCGGCCCGCTCGGCCGCCAGCCACGACGCGCGCACCGCCGTCGTCGGCACTTGCAGCCTGGGCGGTTCGGTCAGTTGCACGAGGTCATCGTCAGTTGCGGCCCAGGTCAGGCACAACTCGTTTATCGCCTCGCCGCTTTCCGATCGGAACTGGCTCGTCCCCGGCGAGCCCCGGAGCCGCACTCGGGCCGTCCGCGCCCCTACACTCACGGCGGAATCAGTCCCCAGACTGACTTGCGAGGTTCGCGGATGACGTCGTACCTGGAGCAGTTGTTCTCACTGGCCGATCGCGCTGCCGTCGTGACCGGAGGTAGCTCGGGAATCGGCCGCGCGATCGCGCGAGCCCTGGGCCAGGCCGGAGCGTCCGTTGTCGTCGTCGCTCGCGGCCAGGCCGGCCTGGACGACACGGTCGCCGAACTGCGCGCGGCCGGCTGTCAGGCGGCTGCGGTCAGCGCCGATCTCGGCGACCGGACGGCGGTCGCCCGGGCAGCCGCAGTGACGAGAAGTTTTTACGGGCCGCCGGACATCCTGGTGAATTGCGCGGGCCTCAACCTACGGCCGCCAATGGCAGAACTGACGATCGGGCAATGGGATCAGCTCATGGCGGTGAACCTGACCGCCCCATTCCTGCTCGGCCAGGAGTTCGGACCGGAAATGGCTGCCCGCGGCTGGGGCCGGATCATCAACGTCACATCACAGCAGGCGCATCGCGCGTTCGCCAACAGCGGCGGCTACGGCGCGACGAAGGGCGGGCTGGCCGCGCTGACCAGATCGCAGTCCGAGGCCTGGGCCGCGCGCGGTGTGTGCTCCAACGCCCTCTGCCCGGGCTTCGTGATCACTCCGCTGACGGCGCACGTAGCCGCCGATCCGCAGCTCACCGCCGCCCTGGCCGCCCGCACTATGATCGGCCGCAACGGCCTCGCCGACGACTTTGCCGGCGCGGCCGTGTTCCTGGCCAGCCCGGCCAGCGACTACGTGACCGGCCAGACGATCTACGTTGACGGTGGCCTCTCCGCTGCGTAGCTCCGCCCGGAAGCAGCGCGCCCGTTAGTCGTCTCCCGCGTGGCGTTATCGAAGGCCGGCGGCGTCCGGCGCGCCGGCCGGCTTGAGGCGCGCATGAAGCCTGGCCGGACGGCAAAATAGCGGCATGGCCAGACGCACCACGACAAGTTCCTCCGGCTCAGGCGGGCACGGTAGCGGTCGGCACAGAGGCGGCGGCCGGACCGCCGCCGACGAGCCGGAGGAGTTCGAGGAAAACATCGTCGACATCGACGTCACCGACGAGATGCGCGGCAGCTACCTCGAATACGCCTACTCGATCATTTACCAGCGCGCGCTGCCCGATGCGCGGGACGGCCTCAAGCCAGTGCAGCGCCGGATCTTGTACCAGATGACCGAGATGGGGCTGCGGCCCGACCGGGCGCACGTGAAATGCGCGCGGGTCGTCGGGGACGTGATGGGGCGGCTGCACCCGCACGGCGACGCGGCGATCTACGACGCGCTGGCCCGGATGGCCCAGCCCTGGTCGATGCGGCTGCCGCTGATCGACGGGCATGGCAACTTCGGCTCGGTCGGCGGCGAGGACCCGCCGGCCGCGATGCGCTACACCGAGGCGCGGCTGGCCCCCGCCGCGATCGAGATGACGAACTCGCTCGACGAGGACACCGTCGACTTCATCCCGAACTACGACGGCACCGAGACCCAGCCTGAGGTGCTCCCGGCGGCGTTCCCTAACCTGCTCGTCAATGGCACGGCCGGCATCGCGGTGGGAATGGCGACCAACATGGCACCGCACAATCTCGGCGAAGTGGTCGCGGCCGCCCGGCACCTGATCGCCAACCCGGAGGCTGACCTTGAGACGCTGATGCGGTTCGTGCCGGGGCCTGACCTGCCGACCGGCGGCAAGATCGTCGGGCTGGACGGGATCAGGGAGGCCTACGAGACCGGCCGCGGCGTATTCCGCACCAGGGCCGCGGCCCGGATCGAGAAGGTCACGCCGCGCAAGACCGGGATCGTGATCACCGAGCTTCCCTACGGCGTGGGCCCGGAGCGGGTCATGCAGCGGATCAAGGACCTGGTCCAGGCGAAGAAGCTCAACGGGATCTCCGACCTCAAGGACCTGACCGACCGAAAGAGCGGACTGCGCCTGGTGGTCGAGGTCCGCTCGGGCTTCGTGCCCGAGGCGGTCCTGGACGAGCTGTACCGGCTCACGCCGATGGAGGAGACGTTCGGCATCAACAACGTCGCGCTGGTCGACGGCCAGCCGCGCGTGCTCGGGCTGCGCGACCTGCTGCAGATCTACGTCGACTTCCGGATCGAGGTCGTGCGCCGGCGGAGCGAGTTCCGCCGGGCCAAGCGAGAGGCCCGGCTGCACCTGGTCGACGGCCTGATCATCGCGCTGCTGAACATCGACGAGGTCATCCAGGTCATCCGCAGCAGCGACGACGCCGCCGCGGCCAGGGAACGACTGATGTCGATCTTCGACCTGACCGAGGTCCAGGCCCAGTACATCCTCGACACCCCGCTGCGCCGCCTGACCAAGTACGACAAGCTCGAGCTGGACCGGGAACGGGACACCCTGGCGACCGAGATAGCCGAGCTGACCGCAATCCTCGACTCCGAGCAGCGGCTGCGCGCGCTGGTGTCGGACGAGCTGGCGGCGGTGAGCGAGAAGTTCGCCACCCCGCGCCGCACCGTGCTGCTCGAGGGCAGCGGGGCGACCAGGACCGCCGCCGTCCCGCTCGAGGTCGCCGACGAACCCTGCCTGGTGCTCCTGTCCTCCGCCGGCCTGCTGGCTCGCACGGCCGCGCAGCCTGCCAGCGGCCAGGGTGTTTCGGCGCACGACGATCAGGAGGGGGAACGAGGCCGGTCCTCGCGACCGTCGTCCGCAGGCGCGGGCGGCCCCAGGGCCGCGCACGACGTCATCGTCTCGTCGGTCTCGGCCACTACGCGCGGCACCATCGGCGTGCTCACCTCGGCCGGGCGGCTGATCCGGCTGGGAGTGCTCGAACTGCCCGCGCTGCCACCGAGCGCGCATTCCCCCGCGCTGTCCGGCGGCGCCCCGGTGAGTGAGTTCGTCACGATCGCGGCCGGCGAGACCGTCGTCGGGATCGTGGCCGCGGACGCCGCCGGGGAGGGCCTGGCGCTCGGCACCGAGCAGGGTGTAGTCAAGCGGGTTGCGCCCGACTACCCGCAGAACGCAGCCGACTTCGAGGTGATCACGCTGAAGGACGGCGACCGCGTGGTGGGTGCGGTCCAGTTGTCCGACGAGGACCAGGAGCTGACGTTCATCACCAGCGACGCCCAGCTGCTGCGCTTCCCCGCCTCGTCCGTCCGGCCGCAGG
>JASIBJ010000691.1 GCA_030045215.1 Streptosporangiaceae bacterium
GGAACCCATGCATGTCCAGCCGACCCTCACGCCGCCCAAGGTTTTCCGATCTCTCGGTGACGAAACGGGTTATAGCGCCGGACTCGACCTCCAGACCGTCAGGATGTCGGTATTAGCCGTCGCAGACCCGGTCAGGCCGCGGCTCGGGCTTCCGGTTGCCCGACAGCCTGCGGGCGATCAGCTGGCGGCCGGCCGGCTGCGTCGCGAGCAGCGTGACCAGGCACGTCGCGGCGAGAAGCGCGTACGGCACGAAGTCGCTGGTTGCCTGGGCGATCGCACCTCCCGCGGCGGAGGCAATCCCCTGGCCGACGGCCCAGGCCAGGTTGGTGAGCCCGAATGCCAGACCCTGGTTGAGGGCGACTCGGTGCGCGCCGCCGCTGGTCATGGACAGGGACGGGGTGAAGAGCAACCCGTACGCGGGCAGGCCAAGGATCAGCAGCGTCATCAGGACTGCGGCCGGGGCTGCCACCGGAGCCAGCAGGCTGACCACGACCGCGGCGGCCAGCGAGATGCGCACCGAGACAAGCGGACCGCGCCGGTCAGCCAGCCTGCCGGTCAGCGGCGACAGGCCCGACTCGATGGCCGCCGCAAGCAGGAAGGTCAGCCCGATGAGGGGGGCGCTAACGCCAAGCCGGCTCAGGCGGAGGGGCGCCAGCACGTCGATGACGCCGAATGCCACGCCCCCGAGCGCGGTTAGCCACATGCCGGCGCTGACCTGCGGATCGCGGAGGGCGGGCCGCGCCGCGCTCAGGCCTTGCGGCTCGTCAACCTCGGCCGGGGCCGGGAGGATGAAGGCGGCAAGGATCAGTACCCCGCCGGCCACGGCGGCGGCGGAAAACGCCGGTCCGGTGCCCACCCGGCTCGCGATCGCGCCGATTACCGGGCCGAGCAGCGCCCCGCCGACGCCGGCCCCGAGTGCCGTGCCGATCATCTCGCCTCGGCGTTCCGGCGGGCCGGCGGTCGCAAGCCAGGCCAGCCCGGCGGCCCAGATGCACGAGCCACCAAGCCCTTGCACGAACCGCGCGGTGTCGAGCACGTACGCCGACGACGACCAGCCGAAGACGAATGTCGACACGCTCATCAGGACCAGGCCGAGCAGCACGACCTTGCGGTCGCCCAGCCGCGCGACCAGCAGGCCGCTCGGCAGCGCCGCGGTCAGCGTTCCTGCGGGGTAGGCCGCGACGAGGAAGCCTGCGCCTGCCTTCGACAGGCCCGCCACGTGCGTGTAGTGCGGCAGCAGCGGCGTCAGTGCCGTGTAAAAGCTCAGCTCGACTAGCGCGAGGATGCTGACGTAGATCAGCAGCGCCCGCACGCGCGGTGGAAGACTCTGCTCACGCCGCAACACGTGCTGGCCCTCGCTCTCCGTTAGGGTGCCGGCCTGACCGACCGTTCAGCCGAAGCTACCGCAGCAGTGTGACAGGCTCGCCGCGTACCCGGCGCACGACCGATGAGTAAAGCGGCCGGGCACCGTTGAATGAGCAACGGCGCCAGCGCCAGGGGTGACCTAGCTAATGGCGGCAGCACTACCTATCTTCACACCCGCGCCGCCGGCCGGGTTCGGGAGATGAGCCCCGCCGGCGCCAGGACACGCGGCGGGTCATGCAGCGGGAAAGGAGAAACGGTCATGGCCAGAGTGATCGGGGAGCTCTCGATGTCGCTCGACGGGTTCGTCGCGCGCAGGGACGACCAGGTCGGCCCCCTCTTCGACTGGTACGGAAACGGGCCAGTCGAGACGCCGACGGCCTTTCCCGACCGTTGGACATTCCGGACCTCGCAGGCTAGCGCCGATTACCTGAGGGAAGGCATGCGGAACGTCAAGGCGATGATCGCTGGCCGGCGGCTCTTCGATGTTGGCCAGTGGGGCGAAAACGGCATGCCGTTCGGCGTTCCGATTTTCGTGGTCACCCATGCCGTTCCCGAGGGCTGGCCGCGGGCTGACTCGCCGCTGCCAGTGACCTTCGTCACGGACGGGGTGCGCAGCGCGGTCGAGCAGGCGTCCGCGGTGGCAGGCGAAGACGGCTGGATCGGGGTCGGCGGGCCGAACGTTATCCAGCAGTGCCTGCGCGATGGCCTGCTCGACGAGGTCAGGATCAGCCTGGTGCCAGCCTTCCTCGGCGACGGCATCCGATTCTTCGAGCAGGTCGGGCCGACCGAGCTAGACGGGCCGGCCGTCATCGAGGGCGACCGCGTCACGCACCTGATCTACCAGGTCAGGCGGTAATCCCGCGACGACGAGCAGGCAGCGGTCACAGCGACCGCCGCAGCAGCGAGTCGAGCTTGGTGAACGAGCCCTCCCAGCCGGCTGCCGCTTGGCTGCCCATGTCATCGGCAAACGGCCCCTGCCGCAGCTCAAGCCTGGTCTGCTTGCCTCCGCCCTCCTCGTGGAACTCCAGGCTGAGCCGGTACCTGACCGCGCCGGTGATACCGGGGAGACCCGTGATCTCATGATGGCCGACGAGCAGCTTGTTCTCGACGACCTCGGTGAGCGTCGCCTCGACCGTGCTCCGCTCAGCCGGGTCGTCGTCGTTAATGATGATGAACCGCTGGAAGCCGCCGGGCCTGGCGTCAATCTGGACCGTCTCGCACGGCACCGAGTAGCCGAGCGGGCCGAACCATAGGCACAGCTGGTCGGGATCGGCGAAGGCGCGGTAGACGAGCTCGGGCGGTGCGTCGAAGATGCGCGAGATCGTGATCTCCTCAGTTTCCCTGGTCATTGGTCCGTCCCTTCGGTCGCTCTGCTCTCCTGCCGTACCCAGGCGCCAGTCGGCCTGCCTTACTTAGCAGCTATGTTAATTAACCGTAGCGTTAAACGTCTGCCTCGCCGACGGAACCTGTCAATCCTGGCCGATCAGAACGCGGGCTGGCATCCCACTATCGCCTTTCGCGCAGCCTCGGTCGCAGCCGGGCCAGCCGAGCTCACTCCGCCCGGCCCCACCGGCTGGGCCGCCGTCACGCTCGGCCGAGGGACCGGTTGCCCGCCGAGCCCGGCCGAATGCCGGGCGGCGGGAGCGCGCGCGCCTCTTCTGAGCAGTTAGCCGCGGCCCTGGCGCGTTCCCCTCAAAGGGCGCAGTGTGGGCTGTGCGCCCTGCACCCGCGCTGCAGTCGAACTCGCGAGAGGAGCCTGAGCATGCGCCGGAGCAGCGACCGGATTCTGACCACCCACACCGGGAGCCTGCCGAGGCCCGAGGACCTCGACCGGCTGATCGCCGACCGGGAAGCAGGCAGGGCCGTCGACGGCGCGGGGTTCGAGAAGCGCGTCAGCCAAGCGGTGGCCGACGTGGTCGCGAGTCAGTTGGCGGCGGGCGTCACGGTCGTCAGCGACGGCGAGATGGGCAAGGTCGGCTACTCGACGTACGTCAAGGACAGGCTGACCGGGTTCGGCGGGACCGGCCGTCCGATCAGGACTGTCGAGGGCAGCGAGTTCCCCGAGCTCAGCCCGGCCACGGCCGGCGGTCAGACCCTGATGGCCGCCATCAATCTGCCGGCCTGCGACGGCCCGGTGACCCTGGCCGATCCTGAGGCGGTGCACAAGGACATCGCCAACCTCAAGGCGAGCGTGCGCGACGCGGAGCCCGCCGACGTCTTCATGACCGCGGCGTCGCCGGGCGTGATCGCCACGTTCCTGGTCAACAGCTACTACCCGACGGAAGAGGAGTACCTGTTCGCGCTGGCCGACGCGATGAAGCCCGAGTACGACGCGATCGCAGGCGCCGGCATCGTGCTTCAGCTTGACTGCCCTGACCTGGCGATGACCAGGGGCATGATCGGCAACGACAGCCTCACCGAGGACGAGTTCCGCGCCAAGATCAGGACGCAGGTGCGCGCGCTCAATCACGCCGTCCGTGACATCCCGCCCGAGCAGATGCGCCTGCACCTGTGCTGGGGGAATGTCGAGCGCCCGCACATCACCGACATCGCCATGGCCTCGATCGTGGACGTTGTCCTCGAGGCCCGTCCGGCCGGCCTCTCGTTCGAGGCGGCCAACCCGCGGCACGAGCACGAGTGGACAGTCTGGCAGGACGTGCGGCTGCCCGACGGCAAGGTGCTCATCCCAGGCGTCCTGGACTCGACCACCAACTTCGTGGAGCATCCTGAACTGGTCGCTCAGCGGATCACCCGGTTCGCCAACCTCGTGGGCAAGCAGAACGTGATCGCCGGCACCGACTGCGGGTTCGGCACGTTCTCCGGCTTCTACCCGGTCAAGCCGAGGATCACGTGGCTGAAGCTGGCCGCGATGGCTGAGGGCGCCAGGATCGCCACGGATCAGCTGTGGGGAAGCAGGCCGCAGTCTTAGTCGGTTCGGCGAGAACCTCATCCTCCGCGGGCCGAGTTGCGGCCCGGCGCCCAGACGCGCGCGGCCGGCCGACGGCCCGCCTAGCTCACCTTGCGCGGGTCGACGCCGACGCTGCCAGCCGCACTGCTCTCGTACGCGGCCAACGCGAACCGCAGCACGTCGGCCGCCTCCTCCGCACTCCACAGCAGCGGGCCATTGCCGCTACGAAGCCAGCGCAGCCAGTGCCGCCCGGACTCGCGGAAGCTGCTACCCCAATCGTCGTCGAGCGCGTGATAGCTGCGCATCTCGCCGGCCGAGTACACCTCCAGGCTGGGCTGCTGGATGCCGCGTCCGGTGCAGCGGTTGACCCGGGCGAACCCGTGGTACCCGGTCACCTCCCAGCGCTCGTCGTTGGTGTAGTAGTCGGAGCGCAGGTACATGTCGGGCGCGCAGGTGACGTCCCAGCCGCCGCGGACCCCGTTCTCGTGCTCCCAGATGATCATCGTGGGC
>JASIBJ010000692.1 GCA_030045215.1 Streptosporangiaceae bacterium
TCATCGACTCGCAGTCGCTGCGCGGCGCGATCATCAGCACTGCCCAGCTGGTTGTCCTCGCGCCCGTGCTGGCGAAGAGCATGGGCGTGGTCGTCCGGGACGAGCTCGACCCTGGCCGCGGCAAGCCGCACCCAGGTCGAGCTTGAGTGCCAGCCGGGGGACGACCCCCGTACCCGCCGCAACTAGTCGTCGCGGACTGCCTCCAGGGCCTCCGGAAGCGGCTCAGCCGAGGCCGGAGCGGTCCGGCGGCGGACCACGCTCGCGCGGAGGTCAAGCCGGCGGACGGCGGCCTGGACGGTGAGCACGATAACCAGGAGCAGCCCGGCCACGATGCCGTCCAGCCAGAAGTGGTTCGCGGTGACCACCACCGCGATGGTCGTCATCATCGGGTAGAGGACGGCCAGCCAGCGCCACCTGGTACGGGCCGTCGTAATGACGGCGGCCGCGATGAGCAGGGCCCAGCCGACGTGGACCGACGGCATCGCCGACAGCTGGTCGGCGTTGAATCCGGCCACGCTCGTGTACACCGACTCGTGGTAGAGGACGGCGGTGTCGACCATCCCGGCCTGCGGCAGCATCCGGGGCGGGGCGACCGGGATGAGCTGGATCAGCAGGCAGAGCCCGGTCAGGGCAACGAGCGTCGTGCGCCAGCGGCGGTAGCTATCCCTGTGCCAGACGAACAACCAGACCAGGCAGGTAATCAGCACAGGGAAATGCAGGGAGTCGTAGTACAGATTGAAGAACTGGACCAGCAGCGGATGGGGCAGGAATACTCGCTGCAGCGAGGCCTCGCTCGGCAGGCCGATCGAACGCTCGAAGTGCCATATCCACCGGGACCTGGCGAGTGCACCACCGGGCCCCATGACGCTGTACGAGCCAGCAAGGTCCCACATCGCGAAGAGGCCGAGCAGCAGGCCGGCCTCCTGGGCGAACACCGAGGCACCAGCCAGGCGCGGGCGCCGGGAGACCCGCAGGGCCACGGACGTACCGCCAAGCGCGACTGCCGCGACCGCCGCCTGCGGCCAGCTCAGGTCCAGGTTGATCACGCGGTTCGCCCGGCCTGGCCCGCGTTATCACCCCTTGCGCCAATCCCCACGGAAGACAAGGTTACGGTGAGATGGCCGCCACGTGACCGCGGGATTTGTGCTGTCCCCATTACGGCCTTCGGGATTCCTGCACAATCTCCTCATGCCGTTCCCCGACAGGCCCGACATTGAGTCCTCACGTGACGACGTTCCCCGCCGAGCGGAAACGCGGGATGCGGGGCGACTGGCAGAACGCCTGTTACGGCTTCCGGCCGGGCATCCGTCCGGCGCCGACAATCGCCTGGCCCCGGCCGACGGCGATCCCCAGGAGGGCTATCCCGCAGAGCGTGATCCGGCAGAGCCAGATCCAGACGAGTCGGTCAGCCACCCGCCGTGGCCCGACGACTGGGTCCGCCACGATGACCCGTCAGAGCCAGGGGACTCGGGAGCTGGTACCGATGATCCGGAGCCGCAAGCCGGCGGCGGTCAATCCGAGCCCGGCGAGCCCGGCGCCGGCCGACCCGCCGCGGGGCATCCGGCCGCTGCCGCTGAGCCATGGGCGAGCCGCAGCCCCTATCGCCCGTGGTTCACCGCCGGAGACGTTCCCGAGCCCTGGTTTGCGAGCGAGCCGAACCGGCCTAGTCCTGGTCAGGACGGCTAAACGAAGCCGGGTCCGGCTGCTGGCGTGGCAGCAGTACGTCGGCGGAGACGTCGGCGGCGAGCCTGACCACGTCACCGTCGGCGAGGCGAACGGCGACGCCCGGCAGGACCCGGTCGCCATTCACGAACGTCCCGTTGGTGGAGTTCTCGTCGCGGATGCTCGCATGTCCGGCGTCGTCCACGATCACGGTAGCGTGACGCCTGGAGACGTTCTCGTACTGCGAGAAGGCGGCCGCGACCAGGGATTCCGCCGGGTCACGGCCGAGAAGCAGGGAAGTCCCGGCCGGCACCTCCACGTTCCCGGTCGGAAAGGCAAGCCTGAGCACGGCGGCCGAGATGTTCCTGCTGCGGCGGTCAGGCCGGAGGTACTCCTGCATCACGGTGGTGGGCGATGGCGTGTCGTCACGCGAGTTCCCCCGGGGCAGGTTGGTCCCGCAGGTGAAGCAGATCAGGTCCTCGGGCTTCACCTCAGCCGCGCAATTAGGGCAGGTTAGCGTCGCCATCATGTCCTCCGTGGACCTGTGTTGCCTGGCTGGGCACTCCTGATCGTTCGCACGAGACTGTAACGTGCCGGGCCGGGCCGTTGGTGCCAGGGTCATAACCACGGCTTGGGCTCGCGCGGGCCTCGGGCTGCGGTAGCCCCCTGACCTGGGGGTGCGGCCGGTAGCATCGACGACATGTTCGGCTTCACGCTCAATGAGGAGCACGAGGCGCTCCGCAGTACTGTCGAGGAATTTGCCCGCGATGTGATTGCCCCGGTGATCGGCGGCTACTACCAGCGGGGCGAGTTCCCTTACGAGATCGTCGCCAGGATGGGCAAGCTGGGCCTGTTCGGCCTGCCGTTCCCCGAGGAGTACGGCGGGATGGGCGGCGATTACCTGGCCTTCTGCCTGGCCCTGCACGAACTGGCACGGGTGGATTCGTCG
>JASIBJ010000693.1 GCA_030045215.1 Streptosporangiaceae bacterium
CCGTGCTCCCCATGCACCTGGTACAGCCACTCGGCCTTGGTGTACCAGGGCTCGAAGTCGGCGTAGCTGACCGGCCAGGCCGGGGAGATCCCGTCAACGTGCCGAATCTCGCTGAAGTCCTCCGGCCGTAGCCGGTAGAGCGCCGCCCCGTACATCTTCGTGGCGCCGCCGACGAAGTAGTGCACCTGCGGCTGGAAAGGAGTGCCGTCGCCGTCGTACCAGGTGTCAGGGGATATGTACTTGCCGTCCACGAATACCGGCCCGGGATCCCAGTTGTCCGCCTCCCTGGTCAGGAACGTGCCGCGTTCGAGCAGCAAGATCCGCTTGCCGGACGGCGCAAGGGTGCGGGCGAGCGTGCCGCCGCCGGCTCCGGTGCCCACGATGATCACATCGAAATGCTCTGCCACGGCAGCCCCCTGGTCAGATCGGCCCACCATTCACGCTGCCCTGGGCCTGAGCGACCCGCACCACCCGGCCAGGGTGAACTCGCCCGGCCGGTGCAGGCCGGCGGGAGGTCAGTTGACGTCGCTTTCTGGCCGTCCAATGCCGAGCATGCCCTGGGCGGCCCGGATGCCACTCCTGCCGCCGCCCTGACCGCGCAGGATGTAAGCGAAGCCCACGGCGATGGCGCCGCCCGCCACGGGTCCGGCCAGGTAGGCCCACCACGAGGTCCAGTCGCCGAGCACCAGCGCGGGACCCAGCGACCTGGCCGGGTTCATGGAGGCGCCACTGACCGGACCTCCCCAGAGCCCGGCCAGGATGATGTAGCTGCCAACGCCGATCGCGGCGAGCGGCCCGATCGCCTGAGCGCCGGACGCGGTGCCGAGGATGACGCTGACCAGGCCGGTGGTGAGGACCAGCTCCCAGATCATGGCGGTAACAGTCGAGATGCCGGGGCCGGGCAGCGTGAGGCCGGCGCTGCCGTGCTTGCCGATCAGGGCCCATAGCAGCAGCGTGGCCAGGACGGCGCCGGCAAACTGCGCGACGAGATAGGCAGGCACCCGCTTCCACGGAAAGTCGCCCCGCAGCGCGAAGGCAAAGCTCACCGCGGGATTGAGGTGCGCGCCCGACACGGTCCCCATGAACAAGATGATGGCCGCGACCATAAGTCCGGGCGCTGTCACCCGCGCATCCGGGGGAACGGCGCTGGCGCCAAAGCGAGCGGCCACGATGCCTCCGCCGGCCGCTACCAGGACCAGGAAGAACGTGCCCAGCAACTCTGAGAACAGCCGCCGGGCCTCGTGCTTGTCGTCCCAGAAATCGAATTGGCGAGCGACGGAGTTCGGCTGCCCGAAGGACTGCAGCGCGACGTCAGTTCGCCTGGCTGCCTGCCGGACGGCCGCCTGCCGGTCAGTCATGGGATTACCTCACTCCTTCCGGATGCCCGGCGCCGGCCCGCCCGCGGCGGGCCTGCCACATCCGCCGGTACGGCCCCGGCGCCGACATCAGCTCCCGGTGCGTGCCCCGCTGGGTCACGACGCCCTGATTGAGCACGACAATCTCGTCGACCTGATCCAGGCCGTCCAGGTCGTGGGTGATCAGCAGCATCGCCCGGCCCCGCGTCGCCGCCAGCAGATCGGCCATCACGTCGCGCCGGGTGTGCCTGTCCAGATGCGCGGCGGGCTCGTCGAGCACGAGCACGGCTGGGTCGGCGAGTAGCGCCCTGGCCAGCGCCAGCCGCTGCCGCTGCCCGCCCGACAGCGCCGCGCCGCGGGCGCCGGTCTCGGTGTCCCAGCCGCGCGGCAGTGACCGGATCCAGTCAAGCAGCCGCACCTGGGCGGCCGCCTTCGCGAGCTCGGCCTCGGTCGCGGACGGGCGCGCGACCACGAGATTGTCGCGGATGCTCGCATCGAAAATGTGCGGGTCCTGCGCGCAGCCGCTGATGAGGGAACGAGGTGCGTCCAGGCCATAGTCGGCCAGCGGGTGATCGCCGAGCGTGGCGGATCCGCCGGCCAGGTCGCAGAAGCGCAGCAGCACGGCGGCGGCGGTCGACTTGCCGGCCCCGTTAGGGCCGACGAGCGCGATCCGCCGCCCTGGCGGCAGGTACAGATCGAGACCGTCGAGGGCGAGCGGGGCGCCGGGCTGATATCGCACCTGGACCCCGCGCAGCGTGATGGCCGGCGCGACGCCGTCGGGCAGCGGCCGCGGCGCGGCGGGCTCGGTGAGCGGATCGGGTGCGTCGAGTACCTCAGTGAGGCGGCGAGCCGAGGTCGCCGCGTGGCCGAGCGCGATCGCCGCCGCCGGCAGCGGCGTGACGGCCTCGAAGGCCGCGAGCGCCGTGAGTGTCACCACCGCCAGCGGGACCCTGGTCAGCATCCCGCCCGACACCGCCGCGACGCCCAGGAGCAGGACCCCCCAGACCGTGAGACCGCTGACCAGCGTGCCCAGCCCGGTACCCAGGCCCGCCGCGATCGCGGAGCGGCCCGAGAGCCTGGTCAGCTCGGCGTCGGCGGCCGCGCAGCGCTCCAGCGCTGCCTCGTCGGCCCCGAACGCCTGCAAGTCCGCCGCACCGGCGAGCACTTCCGCAAGGGTGGCGCCAAGCTGCCCGCGGGCCGGCGCCGTGCGCCGGACCGAGCGCCGGGCTACGCCGGC
>JASIBJ010000694.1 GCA_030045215.1 Streptosporangiaceae bacterium
CCTGGCGTCACCGCCTGGCCCGCCACACCGGCCGCGCCCGCAACCACCAGGCACACCGAACCGGCCGCGCCGGCCAGGTACGGTGCAGCCCGCCACGCCCGTGTGCGCGGCCCGGCGGCAAGGTCGGCTCCGGCCGCGAGGGCGAGCAGGATCAGGCCGACGGCCAGCGCGGCTCCAAACCCCGTCATCGAGGGCCACCACCCGCAACGGACGTCGGTAGTCCGACGCTTGCGGGGATCCGGCCCACCGCCATCAGCAGCGCCGAGAGAATCGCGAACGGGCTAGGCGGCGAGCCCGGCAACCACACATCGACCGGCACGATGTCGCCGACACCGCCGCTGACAGCATAGGATGGGCTGACGATGCCGCCGCCCACCGCGTCCGTCCCGACCGCGACGACCACCTTCGGATCGGGCATCGCGTCGTAGGTCTCGCGTAGAGGTTCAGCCATGCCGCGCGAACCCGCCCCGGTGACCAGCAGGATGTCAGCGTGGCGCGGGCTGGCCGTGAAGAACAGGCCTAGCCGGTAAATGTCGTATACCGGGTTAAGGAGCGCCATGATCTCCCACTCCTCGCTGCCGTCTGATCCGGCGTCGACGTGACGTAGGTGCACCGAACGGCGCAGCGCCCTGGTCCGGGCGCGAAGCTGATCGGTCACCTCACGCAGCGTGTCGGCATTCTCGGCAGCTGGCACCACCAGACCCGACCGGGTCAGCGTCGCGCGGTGCGGGCCGGCCGACCAGGCGAAGACGTCCGGCCGAGCAGCGATGCAGCGACCGCAGAGGATGCACTTGCCCTGGTCGACGCCGACGCCGCCCTCCTTGTCGGCGCTGATAGCGTCGACCGGGCACAGGCGAGCCGCCTCGGCCACCGGGAGCTCGGCCGCGGCTGGGCTTGCCTTGACCGTTGCCGGGCCGCGTGTCGCACTCGCGTACTCGTCCGGTCGTCCCGGCCATCCGGTCGTCAGGACCCCGTTTCGCAGTCCGCGCACGACCCACATCTAATCCCTCGCTGTCTACCGGGCCGCCCCGGCCACGGGCAGCCCGAAGCTCGCCTCGATGAACGGGAAGTCAGTCAGGATGTCACCGGCGAATACCTCGTGCATCAGCACCAGGTTGTGGAACGCCGCCGGGCGGACCCGGCAGCGAGTGATCACGCTGTCCTCGATGCGGACGTCATACAGGACCTCCCCCTGCGGTGCTTCAGCCCACCCGGTTGCGCGTCCGTCGACCGCGCCCAGGTCGGCGCGCAGCGGACCTGACCCGGCGTCGGCCAGCTCGTCGGCGGCCTGGCGGAGCAGGTGGACTGACCCGCCGATCTCGTCGACTCTGACTTCCAGTCGGGCCAGCGCGTCGCCGTCCGAGCGCGCGCTAGCCGTCATGCCCAGCAATCCGTACGCCGCATAGGGGCGGGACTGCCGAGTGTCCTCGCCAGCGCCGGACGCGCGCCCGATCGGACCGAGCGCGCCGTGCTCGGCTGCCCTGGGCGGGGTAAGCGGGCCGGTACGGCGAAGGCGGTCAAGGAACGACGCGGTGCCCATCAGCAGGTCAAGATCGGGGGTGATGCGCCGGTCTAGCTCGCCGATCGCGCCCAGCAGGTCAGCCGGCTCCAGCAACGGCGGTCCGCTGACCCCGCCCGGTACGATCACGCCGCGGCCGAACCGGCTCCCCGACAGCTCGCCCGCGAGCCGCAGGACACGCTCCTTGTGCCAGCCGAACCGGGCCGTCGCCACGGCCAGGCCGGCCCCGTCGGCCAGCCGGACGATGACGTCCAGATGGCATGCCAGCCGCTCCAGCTCGGCCTGCACGACCCGGATCAGCAGCGCCCGCCAGGGCACATCAAGGCCCGAGATCCGCTCGACCGCCTCGCAGAACGCGATCGCATGCGCGACCGATACGACGCCCTCGGTCCGCTCGGCCAGCAGTACTCCATCGGCCGGGCTCAGACCCTCGAAGCGCTTCTCGATCCCGCGATGCTTATAGAAGATCCGCATGTTCAGATGCGGGATGTCCTCGCCTGGGGTCTCGACCAGGTACTCGATCGACTCGGTCACGCCAGAACGCACCGGCCCGTGCGGGATCGTGAACAGCCCCGGCCCCGCGGCATGGCGCGGCAGAACACCGGGATCGGGCTCGATCGCAGCCGGGCCCGCGCCGCCTCCTGGCATTGGCAGATCCTTGCCGCTGGCCGGCAGGACCAGCGGCTCTAGCCGCGGATGTCCCGCAGGCACGACGCCGAACAGGTCGTGAATCTCGCGCTCGTACCAGAACGCCGGCGCTACCTGAGGGGTAAGCGCCGGGTAGCCCACTTGATCCGACGGCAGCAGCGCCTCGAGGCTGGTGATGGTTCCCCGGTCGGCCAGTTGAGCGGTGAGCACAAGCCCGTCGGGATGGGCGGTGCCGAACAGGTCAGCCAGCCGGCTGCCGGCCTCGATCTGGCGGACGACCAGGTGCCACAGCGCGGGGACGCTTGCGGCAAGCTCGGGCGCGGTGGCAGCGGTCATGACGCTCGCCCGCTAAGGATTCCGGCGGCTCGCGTGAACAGGTCGGTGAGCTCGGCCGGCGGATGCAGGCCGAGCACGAGCAGGGCCAGCACACCCAGCGCGACCGGCACCACCATCCACGCGCTCGGTTCGCCGCGAGCCAGCGCTGGTGCGCCACCGCCAGGCGGGGCACCGCCAGAGGCGGCACCGCCAGAGGCG
>JASIBJ010000695.1 GCA_030045215.1 Streptosporangiaceae bacterium
CTAGCGATCCGCAGGGACGAGTCACGGCAACTCTCCGCGTCTATTCCCTCGCGACCGGGAGGGCCCGGACCTGGACTGCCGCCAATGTCATCCTGCAGGAAATTGGCGGAGTGAGCTGGGGGCCCGGCTCCTTGCTGGCCTTCGACTATGAGCCGACGGCCAGCAACTACGTCTATTCGCCCGAGTTGCCAGGCAGCGGCATTCGGCTGCTCAACACCAACGCGCCATCCGGCAGCCTGGTCGCGGCCAGCCGACTCGCCGTACCGACATCGCATCTGCCCGGCGGCTACCTGACCCTGGAGCTAGGCCAGCTGGCGGTCTCCGGGAACGGGGAAACCGTGGCGACCGTTCTCAGCCTGCAGCGCAGGAATCAACAGGCCACGGAGTTTGCCGAGTTCTCCCTCGCGACCGGAAAGCTGCTACGTCGCTGGCTGCCGTCTGCCTTTAATAACGAGTCGGTCATCTGGAGCGATGTCACCGGGAAGATTCTGGCCGTAGTCGGACCGGTACCTGGCCGCGGAGATGCCAGCCTGGGCATCATGACGGGTGACCAGTTCACGCCGCTGCCCAACGCGCGTGGTATCGGCTTCGCTGCCTTCTAGCCGACCTCGCCGATCAGCTCGACCGCCACGGCGGTCGGCCGTCTCCTCCCAGGAAGTGCTGTCCTGCAAGCACCAAAAGGCCAGAGGACCGTGTCTCTGAACCATGAAGATGCCGCCATACCGCGCCGGCGCCGCCACGCCGGTCGCTGAGGGCTCAGGTCTCCCGCCAGCGTCCGAGGGATCCGGTGCGGCAGTTGCGGCACTGTACCGGGAGCACGCACTCGGGCTGATCCGGCTTGCGTACGTCTCGCAGGGCAGCCGTACCGCCGCCGAGGACATCGTCCAGGAGGCGTTCTGCGGCCTGTACCGCCGCTGGGACCACCTGTCGAGCCCCGACAAGGCCCTGGCCTATCTGCGCTCCAGCGTGCTGAATGGCTGCCGGAACGCCGCTCGCCGCTCGGCCCGCTCGCCGCGCACCGTCATTCATCTGCTGCCGGCCGACTCGGCCGAGTCCGCGGCCCTGATCGGGGAACTCCGGCGCGAGGTGATCGCCGGGCTGCGGCGGCTGCCCGCCCGCCGGCGCGAGGCACTCGTGCTCCGCTTCTATCTCGATCTGTCGGATTCACAGATCGCCGAGGTCATGGGCATCAGCGTGAACACCGTGCGATCCACCCTCCGCCGCGGCATCGCCGCACTCGGCATCGCGCTGAAGGAGATGTCATGAGGTGCACAGAAGATCAGTTCCGCGGCATCCTGCGCGAGGAGGCCGCAGACGTCAGGGCGGAGACCGTACCGCCATTGAGGCTGCCCGCCGGGTCTCCTGCTCGTCTCCGGGGCGCAGCCTCGCGCGGCAGGCGCTGGCTGGTCCCGCTGGGCGCGGCGGCCGCGGTCACCGCGATTGCCGTGGCCGCGACGGTCGTTGCCGATGGTAGCCAAGCACCCCAGCCGGACGCCGCAGCGCCGGGCCTGTGGCACGGCGTACCCGCGTATTACCTCCTCGTGACAAACGACCCCCAGCATCGGGCAACGGTGGAGGCGTTCGTGCGCGACACCCGATCGGGGGCGACGGTCGCCACCGCCCATTCCCCCGGGGACTGCAGCTTCCTGGCAGTGTCTGCCGCGGCCGACGACCGGACATTCGTGATCGAATGCCTGCTCGACCCTAGGAAAACGCACTCGCAGGGGGACCGGCTGCTGCTGGCACGGTTCGATCCGGTCACCCATCGGTTGTCGGTGACCGCGACGCGCCTCCCGCTTGTCTCCCCTAACTCAAGCGTCGCCATCTCGCGCGACGGGACCAGGATTGCCGTTCTGTCCGCCAACGTTCCCAGCGCCGGCGATGGGAAGGCGCCGAAGCAAACCCTCAGCGTCTACTCCATCGCGACCGGCACGGTCCGGACCTGGAGCGGCAGCTACTTTGTCTACATCGACCCGGCGGGGTCAAGCGGAATCAGCTGGGGACCGGGCCCGCTGCTGGCCTTCGACTACACCAAATTGGCCGACGACAGCGTCTATTCGGTCGAACTGCCCGGCAGTGGCATCCGGCTGCTCAACACCAACGCGCGGTCAGGGAGCTTGCTGGGAGCGAGCAGGCCGGCGGTGCCGACGGCGCACCTTCCCGGCGGTTACCAGCAGCTCGGCGAGATGGCGATATCCGGGAATGGGGCCATTGTGGCCACTGTTCTCACGGCGCGGCCTGGCAATCTGACCGGCACCGAGTTTGCCGAGTTCTCGCTCGCGACCGGCAAGCTGCTGCGGCGCTGGCTACCATCGGCCGACTCGGATGAGTGCGTCCTGTGGAGCGATCTCACCAGGAAAACCCTGGTAGCGATGGGCTCGACAGGCCAGACATGGCGGGACTTCGGCTTCGGGATCATGACGGGAGACCGGTTCACGCCGCTGCCGCTGGCGGGTGGGATCGCCGGGTTTGCGGCCGCCTTCTGAATGCTCAGGAGGGTTTGCCGGCTAGCAGCCGGCGAGCCGCTCCGACAGGTAGCCGACCAGCTTGTCGATCCCGACCCGCTCCTGCTTCATCGAGTCCCGCTCGCGGACCGTGACGGCCTGGTCCTCCAGCGACTCGAAGTCGACGGTGATGCAAAACGGCGTGCCGATCTCGTCCTGGCGGCGGTACCGGCGCCCGATCGCGCTGGCGTCGTCGAAGTCGGTGTTCCAGTGCCGGCGCAATTCGGCAGCGATGTCCCTGGCCTTGGGCGAGAGGTCAGCGTTGCGCGATAGCGGCAGCACGGCGACCTTCACCGGGGCCAGCCGCGGGTCGAGCCGCAGCACCGTGCGCTTTTCCATGTTGCCCTTAGCGTCCAGCGCCTCGTCCTCGGCGTAGGCCTCGAGCAGGAACACCAGCATGGCCCGGTCCGCGCCGAGCGCAGGCTCAATCACGTACGGGATGTAGCGCTCGCCCGACTCCGGGTCCAGATAGGACATGTCCTGGCCGGAGGCATTGGCGTGCGTGGTGAGGTCGAAGTCGGTGCGGTTCGCGATCCCCTCGAGTTCGCCCCACTCGCTGCCGGGGAACTCAAACCGGTACTCCAGGTCGACGGTCCGCTTGGAGTAGTGCGACAGCTTCTCCCCGGGGTGCTCATAGTGCCGCAGGTTGTCCTTGCTCACCCCGAGGTCGAGGAACCACGACGTCCGCGCGTCGATCCAGTACTGGTGCCAGTCCTCGTCCGTGCCCGGCTTGACGAAGAACTCCATCTCCATCTGCTCGAACTCGCGGGTCCGGAAGATGAAGTTCCCTGGCGTGATCTCGTTACGGAACGACTTGCCGATCTGGGCGATCCCGAACGGGATCTTCTTCCGCGACGTCTGCAGGACATTCCGGAAGTTGATGAAGATCCCCTGCGCGGTCTCCGGGCGCAGGTAGGCCAGGCTGGAGGAGTCCTCGACCGCGCCGAGGTAGGTACGCA
>JASIBJ010000696.1 GCA_030045215.1 Streptosporangiaceae bacterium
GCATTCGCGACCATCACGTAGCGCCAGGTGCCGCCGACCCGCAGGTCGATCTCCGCGCTCTTGACCTCACCCTGGTCGCCAGCCCACCACCGCCTGACCAGCTCGGGCGTTGTCCAGGCCCGGTAGACCAAGTCCCGCGGAGCGTCAAACACCCGCGTGATCTGAACCTCCGTGTCGCTGGGCAGAGTCACCACTGCCGCGCTGCTAGCTGCCACTACCGTCATCTCCCTGCTGGTGCTCCCTAAGCTCGGCCAGCACCGCGTCCAATCGCTCGAACCGCGTCGACCAGGACCGCTCGTAGGCCTTCACCCAGTCGAAGATCGGCTTGAGCGGCTCGCCGTTCAGCCTGTACAGGCGCTGCCGCCCTTCGTCGCGCACGTCAACCAGCCCCACCTCCCGCAGCACCCGCAAGTGCTTGGAGACCACCGGCTGAGCGACCCTCAGCCGGGCCACGAGGTCGTTCACCGGAAGCTCGCGGCCAGCGAGCAGGTCAAGGATCTGGCGCCGCCGTGGCTCGGCGACCGCGTTGAACGCGTCCGTCGTCGTCGGTGCCCTAGCCATGCCTCAATCATATTCCTATATAGGCATGTGTCAAGCTGCTTGCGAGATCCCCGCACGAGCTGAGGTGAGCAATGGAGCTAGAGCGCTGGCTGGGCAGTGCTGCGTCCGCGATCGAGGAGTGGCAGCGGAGCTTCGGCGATTACCGGCAGCATGACTCCGTGCAGGTCAGCGACGAGGAGTTCGGCCCGGCGTTCGAGGAGTTCACCCGCCGGCTGGCCGGCAACTACCCGTTCTTCCACCCCTCCTACGCCGGCCAGATGCTGAAGCCCCCACATCCGGTGGCGGTCGTCGGCTACCTGGCCACCATGCTCATCAACCCGAACAACCACGCGCTCGACGGCGGGCCGGTGACGGGGCCGATGGAGAAGGAGGTGGTCGCGCAACTGGCCGCGATGTTCGGATTCGAGCCGCACCTGGGGCACCTGACCACCAGCGGAACGATCGCCAACCTGGAGGCGCTGTATGTCGCCAGGGAACTCCACCCGGACCGAGGGATCGCCTACAGCGCCGAGGCCCACTACACGCACAGCCGGATGTGCGGCGTGCTGGGCATGGCCGGCACTGCGGTCGGCGTTGACGACCGCGGGCGGATGGACGTGGGCGAACTGGACGCGCTGCTGGCCCGCGGCGAGATCGGGACCGTGGTCGCGACCGCGGGCACGACCGGCCTCGGCGCGATCGACCCGGTGCACGAGGTGCTGGCGGTCGCCAGGAGGCACGGCGTGCGCGTGCATGTCGACGCGGCCTACGGCGGGTTCTTCACGCTGCTGGCGGGTCAGGATGGTCGGGCCGGGCTCGACCCGGCGCCGTGGCTGGCGATCCGGGACTGCGACTCGGTCGTCGTCGACCCGCACAAGCACGGCCTGCAACCTTATGGCTGCGGCGCGGTGATCTTCGCCGACCCCGCGGTCGGCCGATTCTACGTACACGATTCGCCGTACACGTACTTCACCTCGAACGACCTGCACCTGGGCGAGATCAGCCTGGAGTGCTCCCGCGCGGGCGCGAGCGCTGCGGCCTTGTGGCTCACGCTGCGCATCCTCCCCCTGACACCTCATGGGCTTGGCCAGGTGCTGGCGGCCGGCCGACGCGCCGCGCTCGACTGGGCTAGGCGGCTCGAGGCGTCCGACGTGCTGCGCCTGTACCAGCAACCCGAACTGGACATCGTCAGCTACTACCCGGCCGAGCCCAGCCTGTCCGCCGTCGACGCCGCCAGCGAGGTCATCCTCAAGCGCGGCATGACAGCCCCGTACGAGCCCGTCTTCGTGAGCACGCTGCGCGTCTCGGCGGACGCCTTCGTGCGCCGTCACCCCGGCATGACCATCGACGCCGACGGCGCCCGCATCCTGCGCAGCGTGCTGATGAAACCGGAGTCCGAGACCTACGTCTCGATGCTGCACTCGCGCCTGGAGGAACTCGCTCGGGGCTGAGCAGCGAGGCCGGCCGCCGGGAACTGAGCTGTACGACTCCAACGAGACCTGGACGCCGTCGAAGCTCGCGGGTCGGCCTAGCGCAGCAGCAGTCGGCTGATCCGGCGGCCCGCAATCGCCAGCCCGGCAAGGCCCATGACGGCTAGGTACAGCGCGTGCCAGAGCAGGCCGGGACCCACGTAGCCCAGTGTGAGCCCGCGCAGCAGCGCGATGCCCTGGTAAAGCGGCGTGCAGTCCACGACGTACTGAATCGGCCGCGGGTACACGCTCAGCGGGTAAAAGGTGGTCGAGAACAAGAACATCGGCAGCGTCGCCAGCGTGACGAACTCGAAATCCAGCCAGCTGCGGATGAACGTGGTCGCCGCCATGCCTGCGCCGGCGAACGCGAAGCCGATGAGCAGCGCCGTCGGGATCGCGAACACGGCCCACGCCGAATGCACCAGCCCCATCGCGAGCATGACGATCATGAAGGCAACGGCGTACAGGCCGCCGCGGATCAGCGCCCAGCCGATCTCGCCGAGCGCCACGTCACCCGAGCGCATTGGGGTGGCGAGGGCGGCGTCATAGAGCTTGGCGTACTTGAGGCGGAAGAAGACGTTCAGGGTCGAGTCGAAGACGGCTCCGTTCATCGACGAGGTCGCCAGCAGCGCCGGCGCGACGAAGCTGGTGAACCCGACCAGGTGGCCGCCAGGGCCGGTGACCTTCCCGACGAGGACGCCGATGCCGATGCCGATCGACAGCAGGTAGAACAGCGGCTCGAAGAATCCCGAGACAAGGATGAGCCAGGCGTGGCGGTAGGCACGGGCGTGGCGCTCGATCAGGTACCCGCTCCCCCGGCCGCCGAGGAGCCTGCCCCTGGCCGCCAGCAGCTGCGGGGGCAGGATGCGCAGCGGCAGCGCACGCAGCTGCCCGGACATCTCAGACATAGAGCCGCCGCCGGTAGGTGCGGATCCCTGCCGCGAGACCGATCAGCGTGAGTGCGGCCAGATAGGCCAGATGTCCGAGCGCCGGCCACAGGCCGGCAGTGCCCAGGCTCAGCTCCCGGCACAGCGCGACCCCGTGCCACAGCGGGGTTATGTAGGCCAGCGGCCGGATCCAGGCCGGAAGCTGCGTAATCGGGAAGAACGTCCCGGAGAACAGGAACATCGGGATCATCCCGAAGCGGAACAGCACCGCGAAGCCCTGATCTTTCTCCCTGGTCACGGCGTATGCATCGATGGGCGCCGCGAAGGCCAGGCCGGTGAGCACGACGACCGGCACGGCCGCTATCACCCACGCCGACCGGACCGCGCCGAAGGCCGCCATGATCGCCAGGAAGATCAGGCTGTTCATGAACAGCCGCATCGTGGTGAACAGCAGGTGGCCGCGGAACAGGTCAGCCGGCCGCAACGGGGTCGCGGCCGCCGCCTGGTAGGTCTTCAGCCACTTGACCGACGCCAGCACGGGGTACGTTGACTCGTTCATGGCGGTCTGCATGCCGGCCGCCGCGAGCAGGCCCGGCGCGAGGAAGGCCAGGTAGCTGACCCCACCGAGGCTGGCGCTGTGGTGCTTGTCGACCAGGCTCCCGAGGCCCAGGCCCATGGCGCCGAGGTACAGGACGGGGCTGAGCACGCTGGTGTACATCGTTCCGCGCCAGGTGCGCCGGTAATTGACCAGCCAGAACTGGTAGGCGCGCATGGCCATCGCCCACCGGCCCGCGACGGCTGGCGGATGCAGAGGCAGGGCCGATGTTTGTGTGTCGGCCGGGCTAACGGCCGGACCGACGGCGGGGTCGCCGGCCGGGCTGGCGGCGG
>JASIBJ010000697.1 GCA_030045215.1 Streptosporangiaceae bacterium
GGGCTGTGGCGGGCCCGGCACGTCCAGATGGTGGAACGCCAGATTGGTACCAAGTCGGGCACCGGCGGCTCGACCGGCGCGCCGTACCTGCATCGGCGCGTCCCCCTGCGGTACTACCCGCTGCTCTGGGAGCTGCGGGACTCGCTGTAGTTGGCAAACGCGGTAGCGGCGATGAGGCCGCCGCAAGGAAGTGGGTCGAGATGTCGGAAATCACCTCCGACGCGAAACTGGAACTGCTCGACGAGGCCACTACGCTGGCCGGCCCGATCCCCGGCGTCGGTGACGTCGCCGGCTTTCTGCGGGCCTACTACCGCCACGTGGCCCCGGACGAGCTCGCCGGGGCCGGACCGGAGCGGATGGCCGCGGTCGCCGCGGCCCACGCCGACTTCGCCGCGGACAGGCCACAGGGGCGTGCGCTCGTCCGAATCCGGGAGGGCGCCCAGGCTGCGCTCGATGCCAGCTCCAACGTGATCGACATCGTCACCGACGACATGCCGTTCCTCGTCGATTCGATCACCATGGAGCTGACCAGGCACGGGGTCGCCGCCCGGCTGGTGGTGCACCCGCAGCTGCTCGTCCGCCGCGACGTCACCGGCGTGCTGCGTGAGGTTGTTGGCGCGGTGGACGGTGGCCCGTCGAGCCACGAGCAGCTCGCCGAGTCATGGACGCACATCGAGGTGGGCGCGCTGGCCGCAGGCGAGGCCGAGAAGATCACCGCGGACCTGGAACGCGTGCTTGGCGACGTCCGGGTGGCGGTTGAGGACTACACCAGAATGCGCAGCAAGGCCCTGTCGCTCGCGGACGACGTGCTCGCTCCGGCGGGCCCTGACGATGGAACCGCCGGCTCACCGGTGGAGATCGCCGAGTTCCTGCGCTGGCTGGCCGACGGGCACTTCACCTTCCTCGGTTACCGCGAGTACGACCTGATCTCCGACGACGAAGGGATGCTCATGCTGCGGGCCGTGCCGGGCAGTGGCCTTGGCATCCTGCGGCACGACCGCACCGGGCCTGGCTCGTTCGCCGCGTTGCCGCCCGAGGTGCGGGCCAGGGCGCTGGACCCGCGGCGGCTGATCGTGACCAAGGCCAATTCCCGCTCGACCGTGCACCGGCCGAGCTACCTCGATTACGTCGCGGTCAAGCGGGTCTCGCCGGCCGGCGAGGTCGTGGGCGAGTACCGCTTCCTCGGCCTGTACACCCACGCCGCCTTCGCCGAGTCCATCAGGGGCATTCCGGTCCTGCGGCGCAAGCTGGCCGAGGTGCTGGAGACATCGGGCATGGCGGCCGACAGCCATGACGGCAAAGAAGTTACCGAAGTGCTCGACTTCTATCCGCGCGAAGAGATCTTCATGGCGTCAAGCCACGATCTGGCGGCCGTGTGCGCGGGCGTGCACCGGCTGCGGGAGCGCCGGGAGACCCGGCTGTTCCTGCGCAAGGACCCGTACGGCCGGTACGTCTCGGCCCTGGTGTACATGCCGCGCGACCGGTACACCACGAAGGCCAGGCTGCTGACCCAGCACGTGCTGCAGCGCGCCTTCGACGCCAGCCAGCTGGACTACAGCGTCCTGGTCGGCGAGTCCCCGGTGGCGCGGCTGCACATCGTCCTGCGGGCCGAGCGCGGCACCCAGCTGCCGGACGTGGACCCGGCCGAGATGGAGCGCTCCGTGGCCTCGGCGGTCAGATCCTGGGATGACGACCTGACCGATGAGGCCGCGCGTGAGCTCGGGCCTCAGCGGGCCAGGGAATTGCTGGCCACACTCGGCGACTCCATCCCCGAGACCTACAAGACCGATGTCCCCGCCTCCGCTGCCGTGGGCGACTTCGTCAAGGTCATGGGGCTGCGCGACTCCGGGCACGACATTGCGTTCGACCTCTGGGAGTCTGAGGACTACGTGGGCGGCGTCCCGATCGTCGAAGACGGAACCGAGGGGACCGAGCCTGCCATTTCGGGCAAGCGCGTCTGGCGGCTGACCATCTACCGCACCAGCGGCCCGATCACGCTGACGGACGTGCTGCCGCGCCTGCAGCACATGGGCGTGGACGTCGTCGACGAGCACCCTTACGAGTTCCACGGCGCCCAGACCGGCGGACGCCAGTCGTTCTGGATCTACGACTTCGGCCTGCGCCGGACCGGTGTTGCCGACGAGTCGGCAGCGGCCTCCGGCGTTCTCTTGGAGCGAGTCAGGGAACAGGTCGAGGGGGCGCTCAGCGCGCTGTGGGACGGAAGGATCGAGGACGACGGGTTCAACGCGCTCGTGCTGGACGCGCAACTGTCGTGGCGCGAGATCGTCATGCTGCGGGCCTACGCGAAATACCTCCGCCAGGCCAACATCACCTTCAGCCAGGCCTACATCGAGCGGGTCCTGCGGTCGAATGCGCCGATCGCGCGGCTGCTGGTCCGGCTGTTCGAGTCCCGGTTCGACCCGGCTAAGGATGCGGGCCGGGCGGAACGGAGCGAGGCCATCGCGGAGGAGATCGCAGGTGCGCTGGACAACGTCGCGAGCCTGGACGAGGACCGTATCCTGCGCTCTTATCTCGGGCTCATCACCGCGACCCTGCGGACGAACTACTTCAGCCGTGGGCCGGAGGCCGTTCCCTCCCTGGTCTTCAAGCTGAACGCCCAGCTCATCCCCGACCTGCCTGCCCCACGGCCTCAGTTCGAAATGTTCGTTTACTCGCCGCGGTTCGAGGCCGTTCATCTGCGATTCGCCCCGGTGGCCCGCGGCGGGTTGCGCTGGTCGGACCGACGCGAGGACTTCCGCACCGAGATCCTCGGGCTGGCCAAGGCCCAGGAAGTCAAGAACTCGGTGATCGTCCCGTCGGGCGCGAAGGGCGGGTTCGTGTGCAAGCAACTGCCCGACCCGTCCGAGCGCGAGGCCCAGCAGGCCGAGGTCGTCGCGTGCTACCGCATGTTCATCTCCGCAATGCTGGACGTGACCGACAACCTCGAGGCGGGCGTCGTTGTGCCGCCGGCCGGCGTGGTCCGGCACGACAACGACGACCCGTACCTGGTCGTGGCCGCGGACAAGGGCACCGCGACGTTCTCCGACACGGCCAACGAGATCGCGATGAGCCGCGGCTTCTGGCTGGGCGACGCGTTCGCGTCCGGTGGCTCGGAGGGCTATGACCACAAGAAGATGGGCATCACCGCGCGCGGCGCATGGGAGTCGGTCAGGTTCCACTTCCGGACGCTGGACGTGAACGTCGACACCGACGACTTCACCGTCGTGGGGATCGGCGACATGTCCGGCGACGTGTTCGGCAACGGGATGTTGCTGTCGCGGCACATCAAGCTCGTCGCGGCGTTTGACCACCGGCACGTGTTCCTGGATCCGAACCCCGATCCGGTGACCAGTTTCACCGAGCGGCAGCGGATGTTCGACCTACCCCGCTCCTCGTGGGCTGACTATGACCTCTCCCTGATCTCGCCCGGCGGCGGGGTGTACCCGAGGACGGCGAAGTCGATCCCCCTCACCCCGCAGGTGAGGGCCGTACTCGAACTCCCGGAAGGCGAGCCGTCGATGTCGCCGGACGCCCTGATCGCCGCCATGCTAGCGTCCCCGGTTGACCTGCTCTGGAACGGCGGCATCGGCACCTACGTGAAGGCGACCAGCCAGTCGCAGGCCGACGTCGGGGACCGCTCGAACGACGCTGTCCGGGTGGATGCCTCGCAGGTCAGGGCCAAGGTAGTCGGCGAGGGCGGCAACCTCGGCCTCACCCAGGAGGCCAGGATCGAGTACGCGCTGGCCGGCGGGCTGATCGACACCGACTTCATCGACAACTCGGGTGGCGTGGACACGTCCGACCACGAGGTCAACATCAAGATCCTGCTGGACCGGGTCGTCCGCGACGGTGACCTGACCCGCGACGACCGGAACGCGTTGCTCCACAAGATGACCAACGAGATCGCCGAGCAGGTGCTCGAGCACAACTACCAGCAGAACCGCACGCTGGCCGCGTCCAAGGCCCAGGCCCCGCAGATGCTGCACGTGCACTCCCGCTACATCCGCAAGCTGGAGCGGGACGGGAAGATCAGGCGGCGGCTTGACGTGCTCCCCAACGACAGGGAGATCGCCGAGCGCCGGTCAGCTGGGATCGGGCTGGTCGCGCCGGAATTCGCCGTGCTGCTCGCCCAGACCAAGATCTCGGCGGCCCAGGAGGTGCTGGCCTCGACCCTGCCGGACGACGCGTTCCTGGGGAAGGTGCTCATCGATTACTTCCCGACCCCGCTCCGGGTGAAGTACGCGTCCCGCATGAGCGATCACCGGCTGCACCGGGAGATCATCACCACTGCGGTGATCAACGACATGGTGGACCGTTCCGGGATCACGTTCGCGTTCCGGCTCAACGAGGAGACCGGCGCCTCGGTGCCGGAGATCACGATGGCCTGGCTCGTGGCCCGCGCCGTGTTCGACATGCCGGGCTTCTGGGCCCAGGTGGAGGCGCTCGACGGGTCGGTGGACACGAGCGTGCAGATCATGGCCGCGCTGGAAGGCCGCAAGCTGACGGAACGGGCGGCCCGCTGGCTGCTGCACAGCCGGCGGCCGCCATTCGACGTCCACTCGATGATCGACTTCTTCGCCGATGGGGTCCTCACGGTCGCGGCGAACCTGCCGAAGCTGCTGACCGGCCGGGACCTAGCCGGGTTCGAGGAGCGCCGCGAGATCTACGCCAGCCGGGGGGTGCCGGTGCTGCTGGCCGAGCGGATTGCCGCGATGGTCCCGGCCTACTCGGCGTTTGACATCGTGGACATTGCCCGCGGCACCGGCCGTTCGGTGGAGGAGACCGCCGAGGTCTACTTCGACCTCGCC